>CAJXWI010000108.1 GCA_913062735.1 uncultured Arcobacter sp. | reverse complement strand
ATGAATTTTATGGAAACGCCATAAAAGTGGAACTTTATGCAAAGTTAGGTGAAGAAGGTATCGTGTAAAATCACTAAAAATAAAAATACTTATTGTGTATAAAAAAAGTATGAGTTCATACGATGTTCTAAGCCTTATGTAACCTAAAGTATCAATTAAAAAAAGTGCAATGAAAAGTGCTACTGTTTTTGCTGACAATACTAAAGGATAAATGAGAAGAATTTTAATTATATTTGAAATAAAAAAATAAGTATAGTCAATTTTAGCACTTGGGTGAAGCCATAGTTTAGAGCTAAAATTAATCCTTTTTTCTTTTGGATGAAAATATAAATAAAGTAGGGCTATTAATAGTGAGCTTAATAAATACACATAAAAAATTCTTTTATGTGCATCTATAATGTACTCAAAACCTAAAGATATATCCATTAATCACCATCTGCATCCAAAATTTTGGATGTAACTCCCAGAGCATTAACAAGTGTTTTATAATAGGTTACATGTAAATTGTCCAATGATTTATAAAGTATTTTTACATTTTCATTGGTAAAGTCATTGTTTTTAATATACTTTAAATTGTCTTGTGCATTCTTAATACTGTTCCTAATTAAAACAACTTCTTTTTTATAGTTATGCTCATTGAGCATATCTCCAAAATCATAAGTCTTTGAATTCATAACTTCTTGATGTGAATCTAAAATAGATTTAATTACAAGAAGAGAATTAGAACTAAGATAATATTCCGCTCGTCTGTTATCACTTTTGCCTCTATATTTTCTAGATAAACCAGCAACATCTCCTACTCTCCAATCTCTTAGTTTAAAAGATGAATCAATTAGGATATTAATTATTACATCATTACTCCATTTAAATTCACTTAAAAAACGTTCACTCTTATTAAGATAAGTATCATTAATTTGATTTAATCTTAGAAGAATATTCTTAAGTATAATTTTTGAAATGTTTCTGTGTCTATTCGTAAAATTTTTATCAAATAAGATGATTTCTAAGGCATTAACTGTTTTATATGAATGTTTAAACATTGCTAAGTCTAAGCTGTCTTTAGATGCCACAACTCTGTCCATATGCTCTTTTAAATTCTCTTTTAGATTATGAAAAACATCAATATATCTTGGAGTATCTATAATATCTTCATTTAAATCAGCAGCAACATAAAAAGCTTCAACTTTTTTCCAAGATATTAAAAGAGTAGAAAAGTCCTTTTTTAAAATATCAAGTGTTTTATTTTCTTCCAAATCTTTTAAAAAGTTTTCTGTTTTATTTATACTGTTTTGGGTATTTTTTATTAAAACATTTTTTAATAAATCTTGCATTACGTCACTTGCCGCACTAAGATTTACAAATGCAATAAGTAGTATTACAAATATTTTTTTCACTATAATTCCTTTATATACTTTAATAAGTATTGTCTGTTTTTTTCATTAAGGCTTTTAAATGCTTCTTTGCTATTTTTAGCCTCACCATCATGCCATAAAATTGCCTCTTCTATAGAAGATGCTCTTCCATCATGTAAATAATCGACCTTCTTTTTAATTGCTTTTTCATAAGAATTAATACCCCATAATGGAGCAGTCCTCCACTCTTGTGGTCCTGCTTTATATTCACTTCTTCCATCACTTAAGCCTTCACCCATATCATGTAACAAAAAATCAGAAAAAGGATGTATTTTTAAATTGTTTTTTGTTTTAAGTTCAGGAAGGTGACAGGATGCACAGCCAATATTTGCAAAAAGTTTTTCACCTTGTATGTTTTTGTTTTTAACAACAGGCACTTTTAAATGTTTTAAATAAAAAGCAACAGCATTTAATCTTAAATCTGGAACATCCAGTTTATGTCTTCCTTTAGGTGCCTTGTTGCAGTTTATTTGAAATTTTGTACAATTATCATCTGGAAAATAAGAGCTTGTTAGTCCCATATCATTAATAAAAGCAGCAGCACTTTGATGTACAACACTTGGTGCACTTGCTTTGTATGTATATCTTCCAAGGGTGAATTTTTTATCTTTTATTGAATAAACGATATTAGCAACTCCAGATATTCCATCATTATTCTCATCATTTATATCTTGATTTTTTAATATTTCCTCATCACTTAAAAGGCTTAATAATCCAAGGCCAACTAATGGGGGAGCTTTTCGTACAGAAATAATAGTATCTTTATGTAAAGGACCATAATTTAAATTCTTTAAGGTATAGGTGGGTTTTTTTAATACTACTGTTTGCCCATTTTTATAAGTAACATAAGTATTTACATAAGATATAGTAAGTTTTGCTTCAAATGGTACGTCATGGGTTCCATTAATGGCTATTTGTGCTCCATACGTAGGCTCAGGGGTAAACCCTCTTTGTAAGTAAGATAAGTCATTTTTTGAATTTGGAATTGAGAGCCTTACTACCATAGCTCTTGATATGTTTTTTTTATTATAAACAGAACCGAGGGCATTATTGGGATGACAGGATACGCAGGTATTTGCATTAAATAAAGGACCAAGTCCATCTCTAGCAGTTGTAGCTCCTGGGGCTAAAATCCAAGGAATTTTGAAAAAACTTTTTCCAAGCATTGTTGTATCAATTTCATCATTGCTTAAGTTTGAATAAGGGGTGGTAAATGCATTTTTAGAAGGGGAGGTATAATAATTTGCATCCAATGCAAAAAGCCCTGTGACAAAGAATGTCACAAGGCTAAGTATGCGAGAATTAACTCTCATTTACATTTTTGTTTCGTCTGCATCAGTAACATCTTCTACTGATAATTGGATTCCATTTGCATTCGCAACATTAATCATTTGATCACCTAATTTTCTCATTTCATTTTTTAATTTAACAATTACAAGTGATTGAGGATCATTTGCTCTAATTTGTTTATCAAAATGTCTTGAAGTTTCTGCAATTAAGTTAATTGATTCAATTTTAGCTTCAATTGAAGACATTAATTTTTCAACATTAGTTCTAGTAGCTACATCTAAAGCATCAATTGGAGCTTTTCCATATGAATTACCCTCGTAAGTACCAGTTAAGATATTTTTGAAACCTTGATAGTTTTGTGCAATATCTCTGTGAGTATTGTCAGAAAAACAAGAATGCTCATCTTCTTCTGATGGAGTTAATACAGCAACAGCAATTCTTTCATTTGCTAATTCTGATTTAATAAATACACCCATTCCTGCAAAAATTTGAGTTAAAGCAGTTTTTCTATCAATGTTTTTATTTGCATTATCACCGCTTAACTTAGAGTTTAATGCTTGTGCATAAGTACCATTGTTCGTCCAAGCTGAAGAAACTACAGTTAAATCTTTAACAATTTTTTCACTAGAAGCTTTTAAGAATGCCAATCTTCTTTTTGCGCCTTTATCTGTTGTAAAGTCACTTAATGGTCGCTGCCCTGCTGCTAAATCACCAGAAGTAACACCATCTTTAATGAAGTTAGAATAATCTTGATCTTGTCCCCATAAAATAAACTCAACCGCATGGTATCCAGTTGCAACATTTGCATCTCCACCATTTTCATTTAATGCAGTTAAAGCTTTAACTGTAATTTTTTTAATATTTACAGCAGCAGAATCTTCACCACCTGGATTAAAAGAACCTTTTGTATCAATAATATTTCCAGATGTACGTACACCTGAAGCATCAGTAGTGTAATCAATCATGTTTTCATCTAAAGGCCAAGCATTTAATTGTCCTTCTAAAGAACCATATGCTTCAGCAATCCAACCCTCTTCAGCATCAATTGGACCATTTGAAAGTCTAAAAATTTCAGTTTGACCATAAGATTCTCTAGAAGCTAACCACGCTTTTTTAGCTTTAGCTAAATTTGCATCTGTAGGGTTAGTAGCAAATGCATCAATTTGAAATCTTAAAGTAACAGCATCTTTTAATGCATCTGAATAATTTTTAGTTGCTATATTAGTATAAGTACCTACTAAAGTCTTACTAGAGTCATTCATTGACATATTGTTTGTAGTACATCCTGAGAATGCTAATACAGCAGCGATACTAATTGAAGCAGCGATTAATTTTGTTTTGTTCATATTATTCCTTTGGTTAATTATAATTTTATGTAAAATTAAAACATAAATAATCTTTATTTTAACTTAATAGTGATAATAATTATCGTTTTGATTGGAATTTGATTACAGGGCTTTATATTCTTTGAATATTTTTATTTAACAACATAATAAAATCCATAGCTATTATTTTAATTTGGTTATCAAATTTTTCTTCATTTACAAATTTTTTATTACTTAATTTATGAAGGGCTAAAATATGCTCATCTATTTTTCGTATTAAATTCTTATTTTCTAACAATAAGACGATTTTTGCCGTATTTTGTTTAATACTTCTAATATTTTCATTTATATTTGTATTATCTAAAGACAATAAATCTTCAGATATTTTTGAAAACAGTTCAAGTTTGGTTGTTCTTAACCATCTTTTTGTTTCCATTTTATTGTTTATTTTTGATATTACTAAAGTATCAATGGCTTTAGTTACAATAGCTCCAATAAGGGCACTTCTTGCAACGGTACCAAATAATGCTAGACTTAACATTTTTTTCCTTTGTCTTCTTGCAAATTAAAACTGTGTTTATTTGCATTAATTATAAAGAAGTATAGCATCAAATTTGTATTATTAACATTAAAACGATAATTATTATCATCATTAATATTTGGTTAAGCATAAAATGTGTAGAATTGTAAATCTTATTAAATATATTGATGCCTATGCTCAATATATACATAAAAAAGGACAAGCGCCGTGAAAAAATATGACATTTCTTTTGATACATTTTTAAAAAACTTTAAAGAGCATGTATCTAAATTGGGTTTTAAAAATTCTATACAAAAAGATTATATTCTTAAAAACTTGTATTATAGTGAAGAGCATTTAACGGCTGAAGATATTGTTACTTATGTAAAACGAGAATACAATATCGATGTAGGAATAGCTACTGTATACAGAACAATGAAGTTTTTTGAAGAAATGAGTATTGTAAATTCATTAGACATTGGTGATGGCACGAAACGATATGAATTAAATCTTTCTTTGCATCATGATCATATGATATGTACAGCTTGTCACAAAATAATTGAATTTGCAGATGAAATTATTGAGTCTCAACAAATATTAGTTGCAAAAGAAAATAATTTTGATTTAAAAAATCATGTAATGACAATTTATGGTTTATGTGAAGACTGCCAATAAAATCCTTCTCCACTAAAAAAAGGCAATTCATTTGTGAATTGCCTTTTTTTATGCATTAAAACTTAGCTCTTTTTCAATTAAATTAAAATGATAATTAATATCATTTTAATTTAATTAAGTTATACTTCCATAAAAAAAGTGAGTGCCAATGTCAATAAGTAAAAAAACAATTCTTTTTTTACTAAGTATTGTCATATTGATTATAACTATAGTAGGTATGATATTAGTTAATAGAATGGATAAGATAGAAGTATTAGAGAATACATTCATAGAAACAAATATAAAGAAATTTCAGAATGTTCTTGATTCTACTTCTATGCATATTAAAAGTATTGCATATGAATACTCATTAAATGATGTTTTAGCAAAAGCCGTAAAAAGCAGCAACATTAATGAGATTGAGACATATATGCTTAATAGAGATGACTTAATGCAAAATTTAAAATTAAGTTATTTTGTTTTGTATGATATTAATAAAAAACAAATATATGGAAACAGTTTTGATATTAATTCGAATGAATATTTATCCATTCCAGAAGAATTAAATACTTTTATGAAAGATGATTTATCATCTTATATGAAAAAAAATAATGATGTTTTTTTTATGACCCTAAATTATGAAAAAACAATTTTTGTTCTTGAAAAATTATTGTATAAAAATGAGCATGTAGGATATGTTTTTATAGCAAGAACCTTAGATGCTACTTTATTAAACGAAATTGGGGAATTATTACAAGAATATATTTCATTGATTTCTTTTTATGAAGACAGTAATATTAAAGAGTTGAGTTTTTTTGATAAAAAAATATTCTATGATATTCAAAAAATAAGTAAAGACCAAGTGTTTTCTTATATCAAATTATACGATGCTCTAGAAAAAGAAAATTTTTATATACGAATGAAAAGCAATAGGCAAATCTTTGATTTTTTATTAAACAATATTGAAATCACTTTAATGGTATTTTTAATTATGATAGTTATTGTTTTATTTATTTTTTATGTGTTCATGCAAAAATTATTTACTTCAAGAATTGAATACATTACAACAATGGTAAAAAAAGCTTCAAAAAATGAAAGCCCAAGTTTAGAACTTAGAGTGGATTATGACGATGAAATTTCGTATTTATCGCGAAAAATGAATCAAATGTTTAAACATATTAATTATCAACAAAGTTTAAAATTACAAAAAGAAAAAGATTTCCTTCAGTCTGTTTTGGACAGTCAAAAAAATATTATTTTAATTACGGATGGTAATAAAATTCAAAGTACCAATCAAAAGTTTAATGATATTTTTCATTCAGAAGACTCTTTTATGACAAATATCGCTTTATTAGATGAAACATCAAGTGCAAACCTAGTAAGAGTGGCTCAAAAATATGGAACACTCGAAGGTCCTGCACAGATTAAATGTATTGACGAAGACAATAAATATTTTACTTTTGATATTACACGACTAGATATTAAAAATTATCTTATATGTATGAATGATGTTTCTGCTTTCAATAAGAAAATAATGACATTAGAAAATAAAGCTTCTATTGATGAGCTTACAAATGCTTATAATAAAAATACTGTTACTAGCTTCATTAAACTGTGGTTAGAAAAACGTGATTTTTGTTTTCTAATTTTAGATATAGATCATTTTAAAAAAGTCAATGATACTTATGGACATCCTGCGGGTGATTTTATTCTTAAAAATATGATAGCTCTTATTTCAGAAGAATTGTCAAAAGAGGATATTCTTGGGCGTTTTGGAGGAGAAGAATTTTTAATTTTAATTATTTCTTTTTCAAATGAATAAACCGATATAACCTCTAAATTATTTTTTTTATTCTCTTTATAAAGACCTTTAAAAAAAGGAAATACTAAATCTATAACTTCAACGTTTCCCTTGTATATTGAAGGATTATTAGATTTTAAGTTTTCTGTATTTTTTATAATTGATGATAATTCATAAATGTTAATTCCATCAATAATTATCCTTTTTGAGTCTGTTTGGAAAATAAAATATTGAACTAATTGTGATATCGGATCAGTGAAAAATTGATAATCATTGATTAAATTATTTTGCAAATTTATCTGATCACTGGAGAGTTCTTTTGAAATTTCAATATTTGATATAGTACCATTCTTGTTAAAAATAATATTTTCAAATCTATCCTGTCTAGAGCTTTTTGTTTTACTTTTGTAAATCATGGGATTGAAGCTATCATCTTTAATTTCTCCACTAACTTTTGTAATAGACTCATACCCATAAATTTTGTCAGTCACACCATAACTTTTAATTGTGAAATCAATTTCATATAAATTATCTTCAATTTTAATTTTCCAGAATAAGTCTGCTAGGTGAATTGATTTCCAATCAATTTCATATTTTAGATTTATTACTTTAGAGTTGAGGTAATATGGATATATTATAAAAAAAATTATGAAAAAT
>CAJXWI010000107.1 GCA_913062735.1 uncultured Arcobacter sp. | reverse complement strand
AATTACAATTTTTCCCTCAGTGTATGCTTCGCCCAAATATAGATCTGGATGGATTAATAACTTAAAGTGAAGTTGCTTATCTAGTATTTTAATTTGAATTGGGTTTTCTGATTTTGGTGAACCAATAATATATTTTTTGGAATTTGTATCGTCCAAAATGAAACCATCTTTTTTAAAAATTTTACAATTTTTATTTAAGTCGATGCCAATAATTTTTGCTTTTGGAAGCTCAGCTTTTTTAAGATTAAAATCTTCTGAAGTTTCTAATCTTCCAAGAATTATTTCTTTTGTAATTTCTCTTTTATTTCTCCAAACTTTAACTGTTACTTTTTTTCCATCTTCTTTTTTAACACTCGCATAAGAAATATGAGAATTCTTTTTTAAATCTACATCAATTATTTCATCAACTATTATTTCAGCAGCTTGGGATGAAGAATAAGGGTAGTTTTCACTTGCCATTACAATTCCTACAGCATAATCATTTTTCATCGTAATATTTAAATTACCTAAATCTTGCGTTGCTGCTTTATAAAATAGATCAGAAACCTTGCTTTTAATTAATGGCAATAGTATTTCACATTCTGGATCACCAAAACGAACATTATATTCTAAAATTATTGGCTCACCTTTAACAACCATAACTCCAATAAAAAGAACACCTTCAAAAGAAGCTCCTTCTTTTTTCATTCCTTCAAGTGTTGGTTTAATTACTCTGTCTTCAATTTTCTTATAAAGTTCTTCATCAACCAAAGGTGTTGGAGCATAAGCACCCATTCCACCAGTATTAGGTCCTTTGTCACCATCTAAAAGGCGTTTATGATCTTGGGCAGCGGGTAATACTTTATAATCTTTTCCATCACAAATAGCAAAAACTGACAATTCGTAGCCGTCTAAAAATTCTTCTACGATAACAGCTCTTCCAGCATCTCCAAAAGAGCTTCCACTTAACATATCACTTACGGCTTCTTTTGCTTCATCTTTTGAAGTAGCAATAATTACACCTTTTCCAGCACACAAACCATCTGCTTTTACAACTATAGGAGTGTTCATAGTATCAATAAAAGAGTGCGCTTCTTCTTCATTACTTGTTTCTAAGAATGCAGCTGTTGGAACATTAAATTTTTTAAGCATATTTTTCATATATACTTTTGAACCTTCTAAACGAGCTGCCGCTTTACTTGGTCCAAAAACAACTAAGTCTTTTGCTTTAAAAATATCTACAATACCATCAACTAAAGGAGCTTCTGGTCCAACTATAGTTAAATCAATTTTTTCATCAATTGCCCAAGAACATAAATCATTATAATTTTCAATATTAATATTTGTACCTAAATCAGAAGTAGCACCATTTCCTGGCATAAAAAATAATTCATGCTCTTTTTCATTAAAAATACTCAAACCCATTGAATATTCTCTACCACCACTACCAAGTATCAAAATTTTCACTAAAAATCCTTGCGTTAATTGTTATTTATAAAACAATGTTTAATAAACACTCTTTAATAAATAAAGTACCAAGTAGCCGTTAACCATCAATTTGGCCCATAAAAGCCAATCACTGCATGTAAGAGTTGTACTTCAGGAGTGTAAACAAAAAGAAACACTGCACACCATACACCTACATTTACTCGCAAAAATACAGTATCGGACCCTCAACAATGGAAATCCCGAGCTACCTAGATATCGTAATTGTAGCAAAGTAAATTTAAATTATAGTTTAAATATAAAGCAGGAAAAGAGAATTACCTCATTTATTCAAAAGTTCTTTAGCTAAAGCAATGCAAGAAAGAATACTTGGTGTAGGACTTATCACATAATCCAAATTTGAAGGAAAAAAAGAAGCTGTTGTTTTACCAATAAGCACAGCTTTGTAAGATTCATGCCAAGAATACTGTTTAAAAAAACATTCAATACAAGAAGGTGAGGAGAAGATAATAACTGCATCTTTAGAAATATTTATTTTATCTTCTTTTGAGCATAGGGTTTCATACGTAATTTGTTCTTTTATATTAATTTTCGCATTTCTTAAAATTGGTACTAAATTTGAAACTGTTTTTTTAGCGCAAATATATAAAACATTTTTATTTTCAAGTAAAGGAATTAGTTCATGTGCAAAATCATTGCCATTGGATGTTTTCCCAACAAACTTAAGTTTTGATTTGTGTAACAATAAAATTTCACTTGTTTTAGCAGCGATTGCATAAGAGTCTATATTCTCCCATAAACCTTTTTGAGACTGTAATGAAGTTATGGCATTTTTTGATGTAAAAATTAAAGCATCGTATTGTGAGAAATCTATTTCAATGGGGAGATAATTAATCTTAAATACCTTAAGATTAATTATATTTTCATGTTTTTGATTGTTTAAAAGATAAATATTAGACATAAAAAGAAGATTTCTTGTAAAAATATATAACATTCATAATTAAACCCTCTTATTATTTTTTATTCTTCTAAAAATTCTTCTTCGTGGTTGTCTCTTTCACCTTTTTTTCTTGCAACTAAGTGAATTGGTGTTCCTTCAAAATCAATATTTGATCGTAAAAAGTTAATTAAATATCGTTTATAAGAAAAATGTAATACATTAGGTTTATTCATAATTAATGCAATTCGTGGTGGTTTAGTCTCAAATTGTGTAGTATAATAAATTCTTAAATAAGCACCATTTGGACTAGGAAGAGCATGTCTTCGTACAGCTTCTTCTATTGTTGCATTTAATTTAGATGTAGTAATTCTTTGTGAATAATTATCATAGATTTCAATCAATTTATCTTTTAATCTATCAATTGAGCGTCCCGTTTTAGCAGATACTGCAATAATAGGAGCATAAAATAAAAATTTAAAACGATCTCTTATTTCTTCTTCTATTTTTTTAAAGGTTTCAATGTTATTGTCCCATTTATTTAAAACAATTATTGTTCCCAAACCGTATTCATCCACTAAACCAGCAATCTTTTCATCTAAATCAACAAAAGGTTCAGAGGCATCAAGAACTAATAATGCTAAGTTTGCTTGTTCTAACATCTCTTTTGTACGCATTAATGCATATTTTTCAATACCTTCAATACTCCCTCTTCTTCTTAACCCAGCAGTATCAACAAATGTAATTTCTTTGTCTTTATATTCATACATTTCATCAACAGGATCAATAGTAGTACCTGCAATTGGAGATACTACAGAGCGTTCTTCCCCAAGAAGCGCATTAAGTATAGAAGATTTACCAACATTTACTCTTCCAATGATTGCAACTCTTAATTTATTGTCATCTTCTTCACTCTCATTAATATCAGTAATTTCTTCATCATAGTTTTCATCTAGTTCATCTTCATTTAATTCTTCGTTTTCATCTTCTAAAGAAGCTTCAAGAAAAGGTTCAGGTAAATGTTTATTGATCCAATCCATTAAAGATTTTGTTCCTCTGTTGTGAGAAACAGAAATAGCAAATAAGTTTTCTTCTCCAATACCAAATTCATAAAAATCCCAAAGTCTTTCCATTTCTTTGTCATTATCAATCTTATTTACAATAAGAGCTAGTCTTTTTCCCAGATTTTGTAATTCATAAAATAACTCTTTATCTTTTTCATCGGGTAATTTTTTTCCATCTACCATAAATAATACGATATCTGATTCTTTTGCTGTTTGGATTGCTTTTCTTTTAACAACAGAAAAAATAGCGTCATTTGTTTCATCAATTCCACCAGTATCAAGCATTAAGGCTTCTTTGTCAAAAATATTGACTCGGTGTTTTCTTATATCTCTTGTTGTTCCTGATTGTTCAGAAACAATAGCAATACGTTTCTGAGCAATTCTATTAAAAAGCGACGATTTCCCAACATTAGGTTGTCCAACCAAAGCAATTTTTGTTAATTCTTTTATATCTTGCATTCTTATCCTATTTCTTTAAACATATACAATATGATAAAAAAGAAGTACATTTAAATTCTTAAGGTATTTAAATAAATACCTTAAGAATTTAAATATAGGAGCTTGTAATATCTTTTAATAAACAAATAGTTTTTTTTGTATATGTAATTTTTTTGTATTATAACGAAAAAAAGGTATTAGCCAAAGCTAATACCTTTAAAATGTACTATTTATTATCAAGTTTAGTATAAACCGAACTTATCTTCTTCTTTCATTGGATAAATAACTCTCATATTATCGTCTTTGTCGTAAAAAACTTTAAATGCAGCTTGAGATTCTTTTAATTCATCTAAAGCATCTTCAATATCCATTGGTTTGTAAGAATTTAATCTAACCCCAATAATTTCACCTTCTAATTTTTCTAATTCATTTGCAATTTCATCTTCTTGGCTAACTGAATCAACTTCAGTTAGTTTAGTTGCTCTATGACCTGATATTTTATCATGGTGTCTTCTTAAAACTTTAGATACTCTATCAACAGCTATGTCAATAGCAGTATATAAATCTTTATCTTTTTGTTTTACAACAACAGTATCTAAATTTGCAATATTTAAAGTAAATTCAAAAGAAAATGCTTTTTTACCATGTTTCTCTTCTTGAGAAATAATCGAATTGACTGAAATAATATCTAAATTATATTTTCTAAATGCCTCTATTGATGCATTAATATATTCTTTAATTGGATCTGTTAAATCTATATGTCTTCCTACAATACTTGTATTCATCTCATACTCCTTGTAATAATTTACATGTTAAGTTTACCAAAGTAAATTTAAAAATTTATTAATTTTTTATAAGGAATGGCTTAATTTCATAACTTAGTAACTTATAATAATTATCATTCTACTCATCCGAGGACATTATTGCCTCTAATGAATCAAAAGCCAGCTCCATTTGTGTAATAATAACAGTATAATCTGCAAACTGTGTTGCCATTGTAGAATACTTATCATCGAGTTTTTCAATGGCTTCTTCTTTATCTTCTTCTAGCGTATCAACTCTATCATCTAATTTATCAGCATAAGCACTCAACATACCATCATACCCATCCAATGAGTCTAAATATGTTTTTAAACGTGTTCCAATTCCTTCTTTTTCAGCATAACCAACAAACAATTCTTTTAAATCATCATAATTACTCGTTAACATAGAAGACAACTCATCTGAATCAACTTCCATATAACCATCAGAATCAAAACTCATTCCATAGATAAAAATATTCTCTTCATCCTCTAAACCATAAGAGTCAAAGAAAATATTTTTAATATCGCTCATAACTGTTTTTAAAGTAGTAGAATCAGAAATAATAGCTGCAACATCTTCATCCCCATAAATATTTGAATCAACCAAATCCACTAATTCATTGTATTTAATAGCAATATTTTCAATTGACGTTACAATAGTTGTATCATCTCTGCTTAAAGTAATAGAAGATTCACCAGTGCTCACTGCACTAATGTATAATCCCGTACTTAATGTAATTTGATTACTTGATAAATCATAATCAATACCATCTACAGTTGCAAGCATATTTTGTGCTTCTAACACATGATTTCCATCATTTGTAAAACCAAAACTTACAGATGTACCATCTGAACTTGTCATATCATCAGAACTTATACTGATTTTATTATCTTCTCCACTGTTAGTACTTTTAAAAACCATTCTGTATTGTGCATCACTAACTTCTTCTAATGCAACAGTAATAGCAGAATAATAATTTAATTCTTCTACAATTTCTTCATAGGTAAAATCTGTAAAATCGTAAGTACTTGGATCTTCTTCACCAATTTTAAATTCAATTGTCCCCGTAAAGGTTTCTTCCATATCACTTATAATCTCAGATTGAAAAACATCTTTTTGTGCTAGTTGATCAATGTTTACTCTAATAATTCCTTCTTCTAAAGAAGTTGTATCAGCAGCATCAAAATTTACAGATTCTCCATTCGTAGTTGCAACGATATCATCAAAAGCCCCTGTTTCATCCGAAAAAAGGTCAAATGTTTCTACAAGTTCCAATAACTCAACAACCATTGCTTCAATTTCTTCTTCAATTACAATTTCTGCTTCAACTTCTTCAATTGATGCTGTTATAGGATCAATAATTGCTGCTGTCTCTGTTTCTTCTAAGGATTGAAGCAATTCACTACTCAAACCTGAACTTCCATCACTTCCTAATCCTAAAATACCAATAGCCATTTTTTATCCTTTACATATTTAATATTGTTTGAAGCATTTCGTCCACTGCTGTGATAATTTTAGCATTGGCTTCATATGCTGCTTGAAGCTGCAAGAGTTCAATCATTTCGTAATCTGTATCCACTTTTGTTAGTTGTTCATATGTATTTAAAAGGGACAAGGTAATGCTTGATTGAATATCTAATTTGGAATCAACGGTTTCTTTGTTTAAGGAAATATTAACTCTTAAGTTTTCAACAAATTCCATTAAAGATACTGTTTCATTATTTGAACTTGAGGAAATATTTAAATCATCATTCCATTGTATTTGTGCTAAATATTCCAAGTTTTCAATACTTACTGTATTTAAAAATGTGGAGTCATACTGTAAAGTACTAATATTCACACCCGAAAATAAAGAAATCCTAGAAACACTTTGTGTTCCGGTATATTCATTTGTAGCATTTTCTCCATAGACATAACTATCATCTTCATTTTGTACATAAGAAGAGCTAAGGTCACTTAATGCATAAGCTAAATCATTCAAAGCATCTTTATACGTAATCAAATAATTATTAGAATTTTCACTTCTCAAATTTTCACCAAGTGCTAGCATACTTCCGGAAGTTAGAGTCAATACTTCATCAAGAATTTCCAAATGAACATCATCAATTGCATCAAGTGATAATTGTGTATCTTTTTCTATTGGTTCAGATTCAACTGTAATATCAAATATAAAAGAAGAATCGGTTCCCGTATCATTTGAAGTAATTATTAAATTGCCTGCTGTATTTATGCTTGCAGTTATCAAATTCTTTAAGGTAACATCATTATTTATTGCATCTATTATTGCTGTTTGGGCATCTTCATTACTTGCACTAAGAGGAACATTAATAGAAATTGAATAGTCCTCATTATAGGTTAATTCAATATCTTGACTATAGGCACTAATATTCTCAAAATCTACTGCATAGACATTTTTTTGTTGAGTTGATGTATCTACCACTTCTACTTCGTAAGATAAAGTATTATGAAAAATTGCAGTCTCACCACCAATTTCAAGTTTATAATAGTTGTTACTATCACTAATTGTTATATCAACATAAGTAGACAATTCATTTTCTAAAAGATCTCTCTTATCTAACAGCGCTAATGATTCACCATTTTGTACTAATTCATCATTAACATCAACAATTTCTTGCAAAAGCGAATTAATTGATTTTGCATCATCGTTATATTCTTCAAGAATACTATCTTCAAGATTTTGCATATCAGTATATAAACCTTGCATAGTTGTAATTAAGGTTTCAGCTTTTACTTCAAAATTTGTTTTATATATTTCATTGCTGCTATCACTTCTTAAATCTTCTAAGGCCTGTAAATAATTGTTTAAATCTACAGATAAACCACTGCTGTCTGTTTCTTCAAACATTGTTTCAGCTAGAGCCAAAATATCGGAGGACTTAGATAAGTAGGATTCACTTGAGCCTTCATTGATTAAATTTTCATATAAATAAACATTGGTTTCTCTCTGTATACCTGTAATCAATACACCATTAGCATAGGAATCACTGTC
>CAJXWI010000106.1 GCA_913062735.1 uncultured Arcobacter sp. | reverse complement strand
AAGTCAATGAAATGATGGCACATGAAATCATAGGTAAAACTTTTGTAGTTCGAGCTAAAAGAACAGGATCTCATGATTTCAAGTCTACACAAATAGAGCAAACTGTTGGTGGGCATATGTTACATAACAATGATACCAAAGGTGTAGATTTACGAAATGCTGAAGTAACCATTAAATTAGAATTAATTAATAATCAACTTAATATTATCACTCAAAAATATCAAGGACTCTCTGGTTTTCCTTTGGGAACTCAAGGTGATATCTTATCCTTAATGTCAGGTGGGTTTGACTCAACAGTAGCTTCTTATCTTACTATGAAAAGAGGAATAAAGACACACTTTATTTTCTTTAATCTAGGGGGCGTTGCACATGAAATTGGTGTCAAACAAGTGGCACTTTATTTATGGAGTAAATTTGGTTCATCACATAGAGTAACCTTTACTTCTGTCCCTTTTGATGATGTTTTAACTGAAATCTTTAAATCAACCAATCAGTCTTATATGGGTGTTACGTTAAAACGATTGATGTTAAAAGCCTCCGAACAAATTGCTGACAAAATGGAAATTGATGCACTTGTAACAGGAGAAAGTGTGGCACAAGTTTCTTCTCAAACCTTACGAAACCTTGCCTTAATTGATCAGGCCTGTAATAAATTAATATTACGTCCTTTATCAACTATGAACAAACCAGAAATTATTGATATTGCTAATGATATTGGTACCAGACGTTTTGCTGAACAAATGCCAGAATATTGTGGTGTTATTTCAAAAAATCCTATTATTCATGGTTCTTATAAAAGAATGGCAGAAGAAGACAGAAAGTTTGATTATACTGTACTTGATAAAGCGGTTGAAGATGCAGCTACAATTTATGTAGATGAAATTGTTGATGATATTAAAAATATAGCCCAAGTTGAAGTAGTAAGTGATATTTCTAGTGGAAAATATGTAATCATTGATATTAGAGCAGAAGATACTTGCATAAAAACATCTTGCGAAACTCTAAAAATTCCTTTTTATGATTTAAAAAACGAATTTAAAAAACTTCCAAAAAACAAAGAATATTTACTCTATTGTGAAAAAGGTATCATGAGCCAATTACATGCCCAATACCTACAAGACGCACAAGATTACAAAAATATACGAGTGTATAGACCTAAAGAAGACTAAGTTTTTTAGTCTCTTTTAAACACAAAAACCAGACTTTAGAAAAACTCTCTATTGCTTCTGGTAAGTCTTCTTCTTTCAAACCTCCAAAACCCATACGTATTCCATCATAATCTCCATGGGCAACGTCGTGTACAAAATAAATTTTTATAGCTTCTTTTCTAGCCATTATTTCTAAGCATTTAAAGTCCATTTTTTCTTTTGAATCAATTACTAAAGATAAACCTATTCCTTCACTTTTTATTATTACTGTGTCTTTTAGTTTTTTTAACAATAATTCTTTCATTAAATTATGCTTTCTCTTATTTGATGTTCGTATTTTTCTTTGATGTTTGTCCCAAAAACCTTCTTTCATAAATAAAGACAAGGTATTTTGAAGCATCAAAGATACTCTTGCATGTTTGCTATCACTTAAGTTTGAATAAGCACTTAAAAGATGTTTTGGAAGTACCATATATGATATTCTTAGACTTGGGGCTAAGGACTTGGAAAAAGTACCTAAATAAACAACCGAATCGTTTTCATCTAAGCCTTGTAAAGAAGGAATGGGTCTGTTGTAATAAGACAGTTCACTGTCATAATCATCTTCAATAATTAAAGCCTTATTCTTTTTTGCCCAAGCTAAGAGTAGAAGCCTATTTTTAATAGGGATACTAAGTCCTGTTGGAAACTGATGTGAAGGTGTTAAATAAAGTACCTTACTTTTTGATTTTTCAAGCTCATCTAAAATAATTCCGTTTTCATTTAAAGAAATTTCATCAATTAAATAACCTTGTTCACAAAAAATATCTTTTGCTAATTTGTAACCAGGAGATTCTATTGCAAAAGAAGTATGAGTATGTTTTAAAATTTTAGATAATAAAAGCATAGAATCATCAAAACCATGACATATAATTACTTGTGAAGCATCACATTTAACTTCCCTTGATGCTATAAGGTATTTTGTTATTTCGGTCCTTAAAGCATATTCACCTTGAGCTTGTAAGTTATCACAATAGTCTAAAGATTCTAGCAAACTTTTGTTGCTTAATCGTTTCCAAATTTTAAGAGGAAAAGAGTTTTTTTCTTGTCTTGCAGGATAAAAATCATAATCGTATTGGGCTTTTTTAATTTTACTTGCATTCATTTCATTAAAACAAGAAGCATCAATATCTTTATAATTATTCTCAATAACAAAATAAGAAGATCTGTTTTTACTATCAATATAACCTTCAATTACTAATTGAGAATAAGCATTCGAAACGGTCGTTTTGCTAAGATTATAAATATTGCACATTTTTCTTATAGAAAAAAGTTTATCGCCTATTTTATAAGAACTTGTAATGTCTTTTTTAATTGCTTGATACAGTTGAATGTGTAAGGGTATTTTATTATTAGAATCTAATACATACATAATCTGTCCTTATAGTTTTTATATATTTTGTATCTTTTAACCTAGTCAGTTTTTTGTTATATTATCACAATTAAAACAAAAGGACAAGCATGAAAAAAGCATTTACTATTGAAAACAACGAAATTGTTAAGCGTTTAATAAGTGAAAATGAATACGGAACATTAGCACTTTGTGTAGATAATAAACCGTATAGTGTACCTATTAATTATGTAGAATATAAAGGTGAAATATATTTTCATGGAGCAAAAAAAGGAAAAAAGATAGAAATGATTAAAGAAAATGCATTTGCTTCTTTTTCAATGGTTGAAGCCTATTCTTTATTGCCTTCTTATTTCTCAACTGATGATGGAAAAGCAAGTCCGGCAACTCATTTATACAAATCCGTAATAATAGATGGAGAAATTGAGTTTGTGGAAGATTTTAATGAAAAAGTAAGAGGGTTTACCGCTTTAATGCAAAAATATCAAAAAGAAGGACAATATCTTCCCTTAAGTGATGAAATACATAAAAAAATAATTAAAGCCACTGCTATGTATAAACTAGTACCTACTGAAACATCTGCTAAAATTAAATTTGGACAAAACTATAATAAAAAAAGATATGCAAGAGTAGTAGAACATTTAGAAAAAAGAGGAACAAAAAAAGATTTAGAAACGCTTGAACTAATGAAGATGTATCATGAAGAGAAGTAGATGTTTAAATTTATCATAAAAATAAGATGAATTTTAATCATCTTATTCTTTGAGAATGTGTTATTGCAATTGCTATTGCATCCGTAATATCCAAAGGTTTTATTTCTTTTTTAATACCTAAAAGTCTTTTTACCATAAAAGATACCTGTTCTTTTGTGGCTTTTCCATTTCCAGTAACTGCTTTTTTAACTTGTAAAGGTGTATATTCAGCAAAATTTCCAAATTCTTGTAATACTTTTAATGAGATAGCACCTCTAAATTGCGCCAATTTTATGACTGTTTTTGGATTAAATGCATAAAACATATCTTCTATTGAAACTTCATCAATTTTGTGTTTAGAAAAAATTAGCTCTAAACCTTCAACCATTTCTAAAATTTGCTCTTGCAAAACTCTGGATTTCATTTTAATTAATCCTGCTTCTATTAATTTAATACTACTGCCATTTTTAGTAACAATTGCGTATCCACAATTAATAGTTCCTGGATCTATTCCCAATATATTCACGTCTTAACCCTTTTTATTCACATTATTCACATAACAGTAATGAGAACTATTCACATCTTATTTGCCTATATAGCGTGTATTATACATAAATATTCACTTAATTATTGACTTATTCACAAGTTATTAACGTATTATTCACGTCGTGAATAAGTTTTTATATAAAATTAGATATAATATTTGACATCTAAACAAAGAGTTAATAACTAATGACAAATAAAGATATTTTAACAATTTTAAAAGAAGAAAATTCTTCTATTGACTATGATAGATACCTAAAACAGTTAATATATAAAAAAACGTCTTCTGATGAAAAAGTAGCAATTTTTGAAGTGCCCAATAAATTCATTGCAATGTATATTAAAAGTAAATATACAAGCGTTATTCAAAACTGCTTTGAAAAAATGGAAAACTACACACCCGCAATCGAAATAAAAATAGCAGGTGAGAGAAAAACAAAAAAAGCAATATTATCTCAAAATGAAAAAGAAAAAACTACTGAAAGTACTATTCTAAATCCATCTTATACCTTTGATTCTTTTATCGTAGGATCATCCAATCAAATGGCATATAATGCTTCTTTAGCTGTTTCAAAAAAACCTGGAATTCAGTACAATCCTTTATTTATATATGGTGGAACAGGTTTAGGAAAAACGCATTTACTTCAAAGTATTGGTAATTCAGCAATTGAAGAAGGAAAAACAATTATTTATGTAACTATCGAGCAGTTCATGAATGATTTTACTTTCTCAATTAAAAATAAAAATATGGATCATTTTAGAGCAAAGTACAGAAATTGCGATGTTTTACTTATTGATGATATACAATTTTTATCTGGTAAAGAACAAACGCAAGAAGAATTTTTTCACACCTTTAATGAATTACACAATGCAAAAAACCAAATAATTATGACCTCAGATAGACTACCTTCACAAATTGCAGGTTTAGTTGATAGATTAAAATCTCGTTTTGAGTGGGGATTAACAGCAGATATTCAAATTCCTGGTTTAGAGACAAAAATTGCAATTATTGAAAAAAAGTCTGAGCTAAATGGAATTGAATTAACAAAAGATATTGTAAATTATATTGCAACCAATTTGGATTCATCTATTCGAGAAATTGAAGGGGTGCTTATTCGTATTAATGCCTCAGCATCGCTGTTAAATCAAGAAATAAATCTTGAAATGGTACAAGCATTATTAAAAGATACTATTAAAGAAACAAAAGAAAATATTAAATTGCCTGATATTATTAATGTAGTAGCAAGTGAACTTAATATTAAACCAAGTGACATCAAATCTAAAAAAAGAACAGCAACCGTAGCAAATGCAAGACGAGTAGTAATTTATTTAGCGAGAGAACTTACTCATAACTCTATGCCAGACATTGCAAAGTTTTTAGGAATGAAAGATCACTCTTCAATTTCTCATAATATTAAAAAAGCAAATGAGTTAATAGAAAAAGATCAAAATTTTAAATTAATTATTCAAAATTTAAGAAATAAAATCATAAATAAGGAGTGGTAAAAAAATAGTAGGATAAAAGTTAATTGCTTTTGTGTGAAAAGATGTGAATATAATCTCAAAGTTAATAACAGGCTTTCATTACGTTAAGCTCAATGATAGAGCAATATTTTCATCTTTTCACATGTACTACTACTACCACTACTTAAAATATATAATAAGGGAGTAAAAATGAGATTCATAATTACTAAATCTATATTCGAAAATATCATTTCGTCTATGCAACCATTTTTAGAAAAAAAAGATGCAAGTTCTATTACATCACATATTTATCTAGAAACAATAAATGCAAAACTAATAATCAAAGCTACAGATTATGAAGTAGGTTTAACATCTTTAGTAACAGATATACGAGAGATAACAGATGGTAAAGCTACTGTAAATGGTAATAATTTATTAGGTATAATTAAAAGATTAAGAGATGAAGATATCGTTTTAGATACTGATTCAAATAATAATCTAATTATTAAACAAAATAAGTCTACTTTTAAATTACCAATGTATGATGCAAATGAATATCCATCATTTCCTACAAATGATAATTTGAAGAAATTAGATATATCAACTATTAATTTAATTAATTCAATTAGAAAAATTACTCCTGCTATTGATAATAACAATCCTAAGTTTGAATTAAATGGATCTCTAATTGATATTAAAAATTCTATTATAAATTTTGTAGCTACAGATACAAGACGACTTGCAATATCTCATTTACAAAATATAAGCAATGATGAAACTCAAATAATTATCCCTAAAAAAGCAATTATAGAAATTCAAAAACTATTTTTAGATGAAGCAAATATTTTATATGATGATACAAATATAATAATTTCAAATGAAAGAATAACTTTTTTCTCTAAATTAATTAATGGTAAATTCCCAGATTATGAAAGAATTATTCCCAAAAATTTAAAACATACTTTATCAATTCCAAAAGCTATGTTAGTAGATTCTATTAAATTAGTAACTTCTTTATTCTCAAATATTAAAATTACTTTTACACCTTCATCTATTTTATTTGAATCCTTAGATGAAGACAGTGAAGCAAAAACACAAGTAGATGTAAATTTAAATATTGATGATGAATTTTATTTAGCAGTTAATGCTAAATATTTATTAGATTTTTTAAGTATGAGTAACAATGAAAATATTAAAGTTGGATTCAATGAATCTAATTTACCCTTTTATCTAGAAGATGAAAAATTTTATACAATTGTAATGCCAATTGTATTAGAAAAATAAGGAAACCAAATGAGCGAACAAGAATACGGCGCAAGTAATATTAAAGTCCTAAAAGGACTAGAAGCTGTTAGAAAAAGACCTGGTATGTATATTGGTGATACCAATATCAATGGTCTTCATCATTTAGTTTATGAAGTAGTAGATAACTCAATTGATGAAGCAATGGCTGGATATTGTAAAAATATTAAAGTTACAATGACTAAAGATCATTACGTTAGAGTTGAAGATGATGGGCGTGGAATTCCAACTGCTTTACACCCAACTGAAAAAATATCTGCAGCAACTGTAGTTTTAACTGTATTACATGCAGGTGGAAAATTTGATAAAGATACGTATAAAGTATCTGGGGGATTACATGGTGTTGGTGTATCTGTTGTAAATGCTTTATCAAAAGATTTAAAAATGACTATTCACAGAGAAGGTCAAATTTTTTATCAAGAATTTTCTTGCGGAATCCCAAAAAGTCCTTTAGAAGTTATTGGTAAGAGCCCAAGAAAAACGGGAACTACTATTGAATTTTTAGCAGATGATAGTATTTTTGAAGTAAATTCATATAATTTTGAAACATTGGCTAAACGATTCAGAGAAGTTGCCTATTTAAATTCATTTATTACTATTACTTTGGTTAATGAAATTACAAATACTAAAGAAGTTTATCATTTTGAAGGTGGAATCAAACAATTTGTTGAAGATATAAATAAAGATACTGCAATTTGTGATTCTATGGCATTTAATGCAAGAGTTGATGATGTTGAAGTTGATATTGCTTTATTATATAATACGACCTATACTGAAAAAACTATTTCGTTTGTAAATAATATTAGAACCATTGATGGGGGAACTCATGAAACTGGTTTTAAAGCAGGACTAACAAGATCCATAGTTAAATATCTTAAAGCCAATGCAAACGCAAGAGATAAAGATGCAAAAATTACTGGGGATGATGTAAGAGAAGGGTTAATTGCTATTATTTCTATTAAAATAGCTGAACCACAATTTGAAGGACAAACTAAAGGTAAACTAGGAAACTCTTATGTAAAACCTATTTGTCAACAATTAACATCAGAACAACTAGATAAATATTTTGAAGAAAACCCTACACAAGCTAAAGCAATCATGGAAAAAGCCATGATGGCGGCACGAGGACGTGAGGCTGCAAAAAAAGCAAGAGATTTAACTAGAAAAAAAGATTCTTTATCTGTAGGAACTTTACCTGGAAA
>CAJXWI010000105.1 GCA_913062735.1 uncultured Arcobacter sp. | reverse complement strand
TATTTAACGGCACCAGCCATTAATCCTTTTACAAAATATTTTCCTGAAATAATATATGCTATTAACGTAGGAGCAACTGCAATTAGCGCTGCTGCCATATCTACATTGTATTTTTTAACAGTTGACGTTGAGTTAACCAAATTGTTTAAAGCAACAGTGACTGGTTGTGTATCTGCATCTGAAAAAGTAATTCCAAATAAGAACTCATTCCAAATCTGTGTCATTTGCCAAATAATACACACCATAAATATAGGTAAACTAACGGGTAACAAGATTTTATAAAAAATTCTAAAAAAACCTGCTCCATCAATTTTTGCCGCATTTATCAACTCAGTTGGTATAGATACATAAAAGTTTCTAAAAAACAAAGTGGTAAAAGCTGTTCCATAAATAACATGTACAAAAATTAACCCAATTACACTACCTGAGATTCCCATCATTCCAATTGTTTGTGACATTGGAAGAAGTACAACTTGAAAAGGAATAAAACAACCAAATAAAAGCAGCGAGAAAAAAACTTCACTTCCTTTAAATTTCCACTTCGAAAATACATAACCATTTAATGCACCAATAATACAAGAGATTAAAACTGCAGGTACTGTAATTAAAATAGAGTTAATGAAATAAGGTTTAATTCCTTCAGCTGATGGCCCAATTCTAGCTTCTCCCCATGCTTCAATCCATGGTTGAAAAGTGATAGTTTCAGGTAAAGCCAGTAGGTTACCATTTTTAATTTCATCAATATCTTTTAACGATGTAATAATCATTACAAATATTGGTAATAAAAAATATACGGCACATACAAATAATAGAATATAAATAAGTACTCTTGATAATTGACTTACAATTTTTTCGCTAGCTGATCCAATCATGAGTTTTTCCTTAATTCTCTGTATAAATATGGCACAACAAAAATCATTACAAAAAATAACATTATCATTGCACTAGATGCTCCAAATGCTAATTTGTTTCTTGCAAATGAATAGTCGAACATAAATATAGATGGTAAAACAGTAGAGAAACCTGGTCCACCTTTTGTCATAACAATAACAAGGTCGAATGTTTTTATGGCAAGATGTAACAAAATAATCACTGCTGAGAAAAATACAGGTCCCAGTTGTGGAATGATAATCTTCCAATAAATTTTAGGCATTGATGCCCCATCAATTTTGGCTGCATTTATTACTTCATGGCTAATACCCCTGAGACCTGCAAGGAGTAATACCATAACAAATCCAGTAGATTGCCAAACGGCTGCAATAATAATGGTATAAATGGCCATTTCAGAATCTACAATCCAATCAAAGGTGAAATTTTCAAACCCCATTTGAATCATAAAGTTCTCTAACCCAAAACCTGGATTTAACATCCATTGCCATACTGTTCCCGTTGCTATAAAAGATAAAGCCATAGGATATAAATAAATGGTTCTAAAAATACCTTCAAATCTAATTTTTTGATCAATAAAGATAGCTAACAATAGACCTATTAATAGGCAAAAACCTATAAATAATGTTGAGAAAATTAATAAGTTCTCCATTGCTAGCCACCATTTTACATTGCCGAATAAAGAAACATATTGTTTCAATCCGGCAAAGGTATATACAGGTAATATTTTGGAATTGGTTAATGATAAAATCATATTCCAAAAAATAAACCCGTATATAAAGATGATCATAATTAGAAAAGTAGGACTTACAATTAGTTTAGGAATAGAATTCTCTAAAAACTTAAGTTTACTTTTCATTTTTTACCTTTATTCTTTTTCGCTTTTAATACTTGAAGCCAATATTTTAGTAGCTTCTGCTGAAGACATTTTTGAATTATAGAAGTTTGTAACTACATCAAAAAATACACCTTTTAAATTATCTGTGATAGCCATTTGATGTGCCATACTTGGTACTAATGTTTTAGAATAAGATGCTGCGTTTAGTTGATCCATTGATCTTAAAGCAATATCATCAAACTGTTTTCTTGGAGCTTCCAGTGAAATTGGAATTGAACCTTTTTTAGTATTAAAGATTACTTGAAAACTTTTATCTAAAATAAGTTGTGCCAATTTTTTCTGAGCCACTGCTTTTTTTGCATCTTTTTGATCAAACATTACAAAAGAATCAATATTATAAATATAAGAACCTGAAGTTTGAGGTGTATCTAAAGCAACATAATCAATACCTACTTTTTTACCAGCAACTTTAAATTCTCCTTTAGCCCAATCTCCCATGAATAACATAGCCGCTTCATTTTTATATACCATAGATGTAGCTAAATTCCAGTCACGTCCTGGAGCATTTTTATCAGTATATGCTTTAACCATTCTTAAGATATCAAAAGATTTTTTGATAGTATCAGATGCTAGTGCTTTAGGATCTAAATCTACTAATGCTTTATTATAAAAATCAGCTCCACCAACACCTAAAACAATTGTTTCAAACATTGTAGTTTCTTGCCATGCTTGTCCACCAGCTGCTACAGGAATAAATCCAGCTGCTTTGATTTTTTTAGCTGCAACTTCAAATTGCGCCCAAGTAGTTGGGATTTGTGCACCCGCTTTTTTAAAAATGGCTGGGTTAACCCACATCCAGTTAATTTTATGAACATTTACAGGAACAGCTACATAATTTCCATTGTATTTCATATGTTGTGCAAATCGTTCAGGAATTATTTTATCCCAGTTATTTGCTTTTGCAACGTCATTAAGATTAAGAGTTGAACCAATTTCTGACCACTCTTGAATACTTGGTCCTTTAATTTGTGCAGCACTAGGAGGATTACCAGCAATAACTCTACTTTTTAGTACAGTCATAGCATTTACACCATTTCCACCAGCCACTGAAAAATCTTTCCATGAATGCCCACTGTCTTCTAATAAGCCTTTTAATTTTCCAATTGACTCAGCTTCAGAACCACTTGACCACCAATGTAATACTTCTACTTCTGCACTGTATAAAGATAAAGACCCAAGTAATGATAGAGCCACTGTCATTTTTTTTAATGTTTTCATTTATTCTCCTTAATCTTATATTCATTCCAAAATATAAGAAAATAGTTAGCTGCTTAAGTGTTTCACCTTATTATGTAACACTGTTACAGAAAATGCTTTTCATGCTTTACATATTTACATTAATAAGCTTAATCGTGGCTTATGAAAAAAAGATAGATATCTATATAATAGTCCTTAAAGAGAATATAAAGAAAATAATGATAGAATATTTATGAAAAAATTTACATTAACTAGTTACATTTAAGGAAAATTTATGGGAATTAGAAAAATAGCTGCTTTAGCAAATGTTTCAATTGCAACTGTTTCAAGAGTACTAAATACACCAGAATTAGTAAAAGAAAATACCAGAAACAAAGTATTAAAAATTGCTCAAGAACTTGAGTATCATAAATACAATAGTTCTTATACTCCTGCTTTAAAAAAAGATGAAATTGCAGTGATTATGCCTGATGTAATTAACTCCTTTTTTGCAAGAATACTTGAAGGTATTGTAAAACAAGCAAAAGAATTAAAATTACCACTAAACCTGTATTTAACGCATGATGAGCCAGAAGAAGAACTACTTGCAGTGGATACTATTCTTCAAAAACAAACAAGAGGTGTTATTTTAATTCGATCTCGTAACAAGGAAAAAGAATCCTCTAAAACAATTTTAAAATTGAACAAATACAATATACCTTTTGTATTAGTTGATCGAGATATCTCTTCTACTAATAACTCGGGGGTATTTTTATCAAATGCAAATGCAGTATACGATGCAACTAATTTATTACTGCAAGATGGTTATGAAAATATTTCCATTATTGCAGGAAGCAAAAACAGTTTAAATTCTAATCAGCGATTAGATGGTTACAAAGAAGCCTTGAATAAGCATAATATTTTAAGCCAAGAAAGTAATATTTATAGAGGCGATTTTTCAATGCAAAGTGGACTCGAGTTAACACGAGAAATTTTAAAGAAAAAAGTTTTCCCAGATGCCATATTCTCGTGTGCCAATGAAATTACTGTAGGCTGTTTAAAAGCAATTTCTGAGCATGGATTAAGAGTAGGAAAAGATATTAAATTGTTTTCTTTTAATAAATTGGATGCTTCTTATTTAAGTAATTTTGATATTTCTTATGTAGAACATCCGGTTGAATCTATGGGTGAAAAAAGCGTTACAATATTAAAAAATAAGTTTGTTGGAACGAAGGGCCTAATTAGAGAAATTGTTAACTATAAAATACACTATTAATAAAAAAGGAAAAAGATGAATTATAATGAAGTTTTAGAAGAGACTAGGTTGATTGCTATTTTAAGAGGTATTACACCTTCAGAAATATTAGGCGTAGCAAGAATATTGGTTGAAAGTGGATTTAAAATAATTGAGGTTCCTTTGAATTCTCCTGATGCTTTTAAAAGTATTAAAATGCTTGTTGATGAATATAAAAACAATAATGATATTTTTATTGGTGCTGGAACTGTATGCAGCGTAAAAGATGTTGAGACATTAAAAGAAACAGGTGCTTCTTTAGTTATTTCTCCAAATGTCGATGCTTCTGTGATTAAAAGAAGCAGGGAGTTAAAACTTATTTCAAGCCCTGGTTTTTTAACTCCAAGTGAGGCATATACGGCTATTAAAGCAGGTGCACATTCTTTAAAACTTTTTCCTTTCAAGCGTTTTGGTATTGGTTATTACAATGATATAAAAGTGATTATTCCTTCTGAATATCCTTTAGTTGTAGTAGGTGGTGTAGATGAGGAAAATATTTCTACCTTATTAGAAGAAGGAGTGGAATATTTTGGATTAGGAAGTTCTTTATATAAACCTTCAATGGATCTAGGTTTACTTAAAAGTAAAGCGGATTTTTTTGTTAAAGCAATCAAGAACTATTATGCCTAAGCTCATAATTGTAGATTGGGGTACGAGTAACTTTAGAGCACAAGTACTAAATGAAAAACTTGAAGTAGTTCACAGCCTTTCTTCAAATGAGGGAATGCTACAAGTCCAAAAAAATGAATTTCACTCGTATTTAATAAATATTCTTAAAGACTATTTAGAAGAAGACAGTATTATAATAATGTCTGGAATGGTTGGAAGCATGAATGGTTGGATAGAAACTCCTTATGTGCACTGTGATGCTTCATTATCTTTACTTTCTAAAGAACTCTTAAAAATTCCTAATATTAAAGAAAATATTTATATTGTTCCTGGAGTCAAAAGCTTAAAAAATAAGAAAATTGATTTAATGAGAGGAGAAGAAGTACAAGTTTTTGGTGCTTTAAAATTATTGAATAAAAAGAATGCAATGTTTATTCTTCCTGGAACTCATTCTAAATGGGTAGAAGTAAAAGAGGAGATGATTATTGATTTTAATACTAATATGACAGGAGAAGTGTTTAATTTATTAAGTAGCAAAAGCCTTTTGGCAAAATCAATTTCATCTCATGTAATAAACAAAGGTACCTTTAAAAAAGGTTTAGAATTGTCTTTTACGAATACAGGTTTACTTAATCAAATTTTTCAAGCACGAGCACAAGGTTCAATTTTAGGTGAGCATAATGTATATTCTTTTCTCTCTGGAATAATTATTGGAAATGAAATTAAAGAAATGAATAAAGTCTATAACTGTAAGGAAGTTATTATTGTGGGCTCTTCTTCTTTAAATGATTTATATACGCAGGCTCTTGATTTTTACAAAATTAAAATACAAAGTGTTGATGCCGGACTTGCTAGTCAAGAATCAATGAAAATCTTGTACAAAGAAATTAAGAATGCAAGGAATGTAATATGAAAATGACATTTAGATGGTATGGAACAAATGATGTAATATCCTTAGCTCATATTAAACAAATACCTGGAATTTCAGGGGTAGTTAGTTCCTTAGTAGATATTCCAGTAGGAGAGGTATGGCAAAAAAAAGATATTAAAAATTTACAAGACGAAGTACATGCATACGGCTTACGTTTAGAAATAATTGAGAGTGTAAATGTACATGAAGATATTAAACTGGGTTTGCCTTCAAGAGATAAGTACATACAAAACTATAAAGAAACACTAAAAAATTTATCAAAATTTGGTATTCAAACTGTTTGTTACAATTTTATGCCAATATTCGATTGGACAAGAACTGAGCTTGCTAAAGAACTAGAAGATAAATCAACGGTTTTATCTTTTGATTATTCACAATTAAAAGACCTTAGCGCAAAAGAACTAATTGAGCAAATAAAAAAAGACTCAAATGATATGGAACTTCCTGGTTGGGAAAATGAGCGTTTGGATAAAATAGAAGGTTTATTTGAAGCCTATGAAAATGTAGATGAAGAGCAATTGTGGAAAAACTTAGAATATTTTTTAAAAGAGATTATTCCTTATGCCCAAAATTGTAATATTAAAATGGCAATACACCCAGATGATCCTCCCTTTAGTATTTTTGGACTTCCCAGAATCATGACCAATGCAAGAAATTTACAAAGAGTACTTGATATTATTCCATCACCTTCAAATGGTTTAGCTCTTTGCTCTGGTTCATTAGGACCAAATGAAGACAATGATATACCTGCTATGATAAGAAATTTTGGCTCTCAGGGAAAAATTCATTTTGCCCATGTACGAAATGTAAAACGTAAAAGTGAAAAAAGTTTTCATGAAAGTTCACACTTATCAAGTGATGGTTCTTTAGATATTTATGAAATAATGAAAGCCTATAATGATATTGGTTTCCAAGGACATATACGTCCTGATCATGGAAGAATGATTTGGGGAGAAGAGGGTATGCCTGGATATGGATTATATGATAGAGCACTTGGGATCACTTATTTAAACGGTTTAAATGAAGCAATTAGAAAAGCTAAAAAATAAAGAGTAAACTCTTTATTTTTTTCTTACATTATTCCAAAATGATCCCAAGCCTCAACTGTGGTCATTCCTTCTTCTAAAGCTTTCATTACTTTTTTTTCAGTATTTGCTTTTTCAAAAGCTCTTGTAAAAACTTCTTTTACATGAACTTTTGGCACTATACAAACCCCATCAATGTCACCTACGATAATATCTCCATCATTAATAGTAACCGCTTCTATTTTAATAGGAACTCTGTACGCGATTACTTTTCCTCTTGGACCTTGGTCTTGACCATAGGAACCAAAAGAAAAAGTAGGGAAATTTAATTTATTAATGCCTCTTGTATCTCTGTGATAACCATTTAGCACAGCTCCTCTTGCTTTTAGCTGCAAGGCTCTTGTAGACATAAGTTCCCCCCATAAAGCATAAGTAGGTGAAGAACCTGCACAAATATAAATTTCATCTTCTTTTAAATCATCTAAAGCATCAAACATAAGGCCAAAAGCTCTGTCATAAACACAGCTTTTTGAATCTCCTAAGGTGAGTTCAAAAACATCTGTTTCTAAAACTGTCATAGCACGACCTATTAATAAATCTGCTTTTGAATTTAAAGCTTTAATTACTTTCCCAGAAAATTTACCTTTTGTATTCGAATAAGGAACTTTAACAAAAACGTTTTTTCCCCACTTGGAAATTTTTTTTCCTTGTTTTATCATTTCGTCATGATTATCTGCAAATACTTCGAGAGAAATGGGTTTATTTTTGCAAATACTAATAATTTTTTTTGAATATTTTTCATAATTGATAGATTCTGTTTTAAGTTTTTTCCAAATCCTATTCCGGGATCTATTACAATAAATTCTTTTTTATAATTTTTTCTTAAGCAAAAATTAATTTTTTCTTCAAAAAAATCAAAAATATCTAATAAAACATCCTCGTAAATTGGATTGTTCTGCATTGTTCCTGGAGTTCCTTGC
>CAJXWI010000104.1 GCA_913062735.1 uncultured Arcobacter sp. | reverse complement strand
TTAGAATGGGCCGCACCTGTATCGGGTTAATATTGCGTAGGGGCGCTTGCACTTCATATACACAAATGCTTATTGCTTTTGCTTCTTGGTTGCTATTACTCGCGGCAGATATGCTTGTTAAGTAACTCGCAAACTCGTGTTTTTTACTGCTCGGTAAAAATGACTGATCAAAGTCAGCCGTTGCAATAAAAACTTTTTTAGACGCGTCATAATAAAGGTTATTAGGGTAGCTTTCACGATACTGCTTTAATACTGTGGTCGCGGCTTGACGAGACAATTGAAATTTTTTTGCTAGATGAGAAGCATTAATTTGCCCTTCCCAACCTAACATATTTTCAATAAAGGTGATCCTTGCTGCAATATCTTTTGGCATTATTTGATATTTCCCTATCTAAAATGCAATGCGTTTGGTTGGTACGTGATTTATTAAACTCAGCTCTATAAATATCCAATTTAAAGAGTAATTGGTTTGATTTCTGGTCATAAAGTCGCTTGTTACAGCTTATTAAGCGTATAAAGCCCCACGTTTTTTTAAACAATGGCGGCAAACTATGGTCAGTTATTTTAGGTATGTCAATCAATAAACCCCTTCAGTAATATTTTGTTACAAAAATTAATATTAGCGGGGGGGTAAAAAGATTTAATGGGGGAAGCATTGCTTTTAATAAATACCTAAACAGCAAGTTTTTCCGACTAGCAATACAGGCTAGCAAGTTGAAAAACAAGCTTATATCAATATAGAAATTACTTACAATGAAAAATCATTAAAGAATACACGATTATCCGTTGAAAAAAAATACAGAAAATTGGTATCTAGAGCTTGGCTAAGAAATATTCCAAGACAAGTAAAAGAAAACCCAAGTTTAATGAACACTAAAGCGCATCAATGGGTATTAGCAGATGATCAAGTAGATCAATATTTAAAAGGTCACTACTATAAATTAAAAGAAAAAGATTTAAAAACAGTAGAAGAATTAAAGAAATACAGTTTTTTGAGACTTAGTTTTACAACCATCTTTTTCTCAAACGGAGATTCAAAGATTCCTGAATATGCAGGAATTAAATCTGCATTTATTGGTTCAATTCTAACGCTTTTAGTAACCATGGCTTTTGCTTTTCCAATTGGAGTTATGACAGCTATTTATTTAGAGGAATTTGCAGGAGATAATAAATTTACTAGAATCATTGAAATTAATATCAATAATCTTGCAGCAATTCCTTCTATTTTATTTGGACTTTTAGGTCTTGCTATTTTTATATCTTTATTTGGAATGCCAAGGTCTTCACCTTTAGTTGGGGGATTAACGCTAGCACTTATGACCTTACCTATTATTATCGTAAGTTCACGAGCTGCTTTACGTTCAGTTCCTGATTCAATTAGACAAGCGGGTTTTGCTCTTGGTTTAACAAAAATTCAAGTAACAAAAGATCATGTTTTACCTTTAGCTTTTCCTGGTATTTTAACAGGATCAATAATTGGTCTTGCACAAGCAATGGGAGAAACTGCTCCTTTAATTATTATTGGAATGATTGCATTTATTCCTGATTCTCCAAGTTCATTTGTAGAAGCTGCAACAGTAATGCCAGCACAGTTATTTACATGGGCAGGAATGCCAGAACGAATGTATATAGAAAAAACAGCAGCTGGAATCATGGTTTTATTAACCTTACTTATTTCCTTAAACGCTGTTGCTATTTATCTAAGAAAAAAGTACGAAGTTAAATGGTGAGAATTGTTTAAAAAGAGTGAACTGCTTCACTCTTTTAGATTCGGAACCGTAGTCGATGTGTGAGGTACGAACACCGACGAAGGCAAAGAGTAGGAAGGTTACCCTCCTCAAAATACGAAAACACGTCGCCTTGTAAGAATTAACGAAAGAAGAAAACAAAACCCAACGAGCCCCTAGAAAAAAGGAAGAAACATGAATCAAGAGATAAGAGAAAAAGTAAAAACAGACACGCAAGCAGATAAAAATTTAATAACAAAAGTAAATGTTAAAAAATTAAATCTTTGGTACGGAGACAATCAGGCATTAAATGATATCAATATTGATATTTATGAAAATAAAATTACTGCATTAATTGGTCCTTCTGGCTGTGGAAAATCCACATTTCTTAGATGTTTAAACAGAATGAATGATTTAATATCTTCAGTTAGTGTCAAAGGTGAAGTAATCATTGATCATAAAAATATTTACGATAAAGACATTGATGAAGTTAGTGTTAGAAAAAAAATTGGAATGGTATTTCAACAACCCAATCCTTTTCCAAAATCAATCTATGATAATGTTGCTTATGCTGCAATAAAACATTCTCTTGTAAAAAAAGGAAGAGCGTGTGATGAATTGGTTGAAAAATCATTAAGAGATTCTGGTTTATGGGATGAAGTAAAAGATAAATTAAACCAACCAGGAACTTCTTTATCAGGTGGACAACAACAACGATTATGTATTGCTAGAACCATTGCAATTCAACCAGAAGTTATTTTAATGGATGAACCAACATCGGCACTTGATCCTATTTCAACTGAAAAAATTGAAGCGTTAATGCTTGAGTTAAAACAAAAATATACCATTATTACAGTTACTCATAATATGCAACAAGCAGCAAGAGTTGCCGATTATACTGCATTTTTCCATTTAGGTGAGTTAATAGAATATGATGAAACAGAAAATGTATTTATCAATCCTAAACTTAAAAAAACAGAAGATTATATTACAGGAAGGTTTGGATAATGTTAAAAACATATGAAGAAAAAGTAGAAACAATAACAGAAGCGATTTGTGAACTAGGAAGGTTTGTTTTAGATTCAAATAAAAAAGCATTAACGGCTTTAAAAAACAATAATATTGAAGCCTTAAATGAGATTACCGTTCCCTCAAAAAAACTTACCATTAAATCCAATGAAATTGATAATTTAATTGTAACAACACTTGCTTTATATTCTCCAGAAGCAAAAGACTTAAGACAGATGGTTGCTTATTTAAAAATAACCAATGAATTAATAAGAGCAGGTTCTAATACTAAGACCTTTATAAAAGGATTTAGACGTTCATACAGTGAAGATATTAATACTAATGCTATTTTGGAATATGTAATTCCTCTTTTGAAAGCATCAACACAAGCCTTGGAAATAACAATTTCAATGATTGAAAATAATGATGTGCATACTATTGAAGAAAATTATAACAGAGTCTTAGTAGAAGAAAGTAAAACAGATGATTTATATTCAATGATTGAAAAAAACATCTTAAAACTTATTTCAAAACATTTAGAACTTTCTAAAGATTATTTTGATCTTTTATCTTCTTTTAGACGTTTAGAAAAAATTGCAGACAGAGCTTCAAGTATTGCTAATCTTCTTTTATTTGCAAACTTAGGTGGAGAACTAAACTCATAAGTATATTTTGTTAATATTCTAAATTTTTAGAATATTAACATCCAAGTAAATTCACAAATTCAGCCCCTAATATACTATTAATAATTCTCTTTAAAGTAAAAGATAATAAAATAAGTAAAATCATTTGAAAGGTCTTTAATGGACAAAAGTTTAATATTAATTGTTGAGGATGAAGAAGATATTTTAGAACTTCTTGAATATACCTTACAAAAAGAAAATTACGAAACTATTGGATTTTTAAATGTAAACAAACAACTTTATGAAGTATTGGAAGAAGAAACTATTCACTTAATCCTAATGGACAGGAACTTACCAGGAATTGATGGAACAACTTTTATTGCTGACATTAGAAATAAGGGTTATAATTCACCCGTTATTTATTTAAGCGCAAAAGACAAAGACGAAGATATTTTAGAAGGTTTTGAGCATTATGCAGATGATTATATTACAAAACCCTTCAAAATTAAAGAACTTAATGCAAGAATTAAAGCTGTATTAAAAAGAAGTAATAAAGAAATTGATGTATTAAAAATAAAAGATATTGTTTATAAAGCTCAGAAAAAAAGATTTTTTATTAACAATGAAGAAATAGAGTTAACACAATTAGAGCATGATTTATTATTAGAGTTTTTTAAAAACAAAGATATTTTATTATCAAGAGAATATTTACTTGAAACGGTATGGAAAGATTCTTATGACAAAAAACTAAAAACAGTCAATGTCGCTTTAAACCGTTTGAAAACCAAAATCGACCCAAAAGGGGAAAAAGATTATATTAAATCCGTTAGAGGAGAAGGTTATATATTTTGATTAAAATTCACCAACTTTTTTTACGTACTTTTTCAATGTTATTTCTTTTTTTATTACTGGCAATTTCAGTAACCACGTATTATTGGTCAAAATCAATTTATATTGAACAAATTAAATACAATTTGGGTCAAAATATTGATACATTTTCAGCATTATTAATAAATAAAGACAGCTTAGATGTACAAGTAAAGAACCTAAAGACTGCTACTAACTTGAGAATAACTATTATTGATTATACAGGCCTTGTAATAGCAGAAAGTGATAAAAACAAAAAACTTATGGAAAATCATTCAAGCCGTTATGAAATAGTACGAGCGGAAAAGCTAGGTAGAGGAAGTAAAATACGTTTTTCTCATACTCTTAATAAAGAACTTCTTTATGTTGCAAAAAAAATAACCCTTCAAGGAGAAACACTTTATATAAGAATGGCGGATGATATTGAACAAATCAGTGATAACTTCGTTTCTTTAGCTCTGCAAATTTTTACAATAGTCTTTCTATTTTTAATTGGTGCTTTTTTTGTTGCATACAGAATTTCCAATCAAATTAAAGAAGAAACAAACAATATTCTAACTTTTTTAATTGATTTGTCCAATAAAAAAAATAAGTACAAAATAGAATCGTCTTATACTGTTGAGTTTCACAGAATTACAAGATATTTAAACATTATGTCTAATAAACTTTCAAAAAGAGACAAACAAAAAGCCAAACAAACTGCCAAATTAAAATTAGCAAACAGACAAAAAGATGAAATTATTTCAGCAATTTCTCATGAGTTTAAAAACCCTATTGCAATTATTTCTGGTTATACAGAAACAATTTTAAATGACAGAGATTTAGCGTATGAAATAAAAGAAAAATTTTTACATAAAATTAATGCCAATGCCAATAAAATGACCTCTATAATTGATACCATACGTTTATCTCTCAAACTAGATGAAGGAAAACAAAAACTCTTGGTAAAAGAAATATCCATTAATAAACTTTGTGAAGAAATTATTAGTGATTTAGAAGCCAAATACAAGCACAGAGAGATTAATATTATAAAAGGCAATCTAAACCTAAAAGTAGATGAAACTATGTTCAATATTGTCTTATCTAACCTTTTAGAAAATGCCCTTAAATATTCGGAGGAAAAGATAAATATTTATTTATATGAAGATGAAATAATTGTGGAGGATTTTGGAATTGGAATTGGAGAAAAAGAGCTAAAACTAATTGCCTCTAAATTTTACAGAGTCTCTCATAATACATGGAATAATTCTCTTGGATTAGGACTTTTTATTGTTAATAGTATTATTAAAATACATGGCTTTTCTCTTGAAATTCAAAGTGCTCTAAGCCTTGGTTCAAGATTTATAATTAAATTCAAGAAATAAAATTAAATCTTACTTAATTTAAGCCACGCTTAAGTATAAATAGTTTATTATGCCACCTCATTAATCAAATCGGAGATAATAAATGAAATTTACTCAAATGGCGAAAGCTAATGAAATTCAAAGAGCATGGCACGTAATTGATGCTACTGACAAAGTATTTGGTAGAATTATTACTGAAGTTGCTACTATTTTAAGAGGTAAAGATAAAGTAAACTTTACACCACACGTTGATTGTGGTGATTATGTTGTAATTATCAATGCTTCTAAAGCTAGATTTACTGGTAAAAAAATGGAGCAAAAAGAATATTTCACACACTCAGGGTATTTTGGTAGTACAAAAACTCATAAAATGTCTGAAATGTTAACAAGCAATCCAGAAAAATTATTCAGATTAGCAACTAGAGGGATGTTACCTAAAACAAAACTTGGTAAAGTTATGATCAAAAAATTAAAAGTATATGCAGATGCTGAGCATCCTCATTCTGCGCAAATTAAAGGATCTTAATTATGGCAAAAATTTACGCAACAGGTAGAAGAAAGTCTGCAGTAGCTAAAGTATGGTTAGAAGCTGGAAAAGGTGAAATCACTGTTAATGGTATGTCTTTAGACGTATGGTTAGGTGGACATGAAGCTATTAAAAAGAGAGTTATGCAACCATTAGAAGTAACTAAACAAGAAACTTCTGTTAATTTAGTTATCAAAACTGTAGGTGGAGGTTACTCTGCACAAGCTGATGCTGTTAGACATGGTATTTCTAGAGCACTAGTTGCTTTTGATGAGCAATTTAGAGTTATTGTTAAACCATTTGGTTTATTAACTAGAGATGCTAGATCAGTTGAAAGAAAAAAATACGGTAGAAAAAAAGCAAGAAAGTCTGTTCAGTTCTCAAAAAGATAATCGAACAAATTTTATTCTATTTTCTAAAAGGGAGAGCATTTATGTTCTCCCTTTTTTTATGCCAAATTCCTTATTTACAATATATTATATATTGTTTTACTATATTTTTTTAAAAAACAAAATTTTAGCTCTTTTCTTCATTCCTTTATTAAGTACTACTCATTCCTTTTTGTTACCCTTTTTAAAAGCCCTAAATCAATAAAATATATAAATATTATAAAATTTCATTTTTTTTACATTTTATTGCTTTATACTTTTAAGATATAGAATTAATTAAAGGATTACTATGAAACAAATTTTTACGAAAACGGTTAAAAGTTTAGCACTGGCTGGACTATTAGTTACTGGTATGGCTACTAGTAGTGTTGCAGCAGATGTTGAGAAGATTCACTTCTTAATTCCTGGTGGAGCTGGTGGTGGTTGGGATGGAACTGCTAGAGGTGTTGGTGAAGCATTAAAGAAATCAGGTTTAGTTAATCAAACTTCTTTTGAAAATATGAGTGGTGGTGGTGGCGGTAAAGCTATTGCCTATATTATTGAAACTGCTAAAAAACAAAAGAATACTTTAATGGTAAACTCTACTCCAATTGTAATTAGATCATTACAAGGTGTGTTTCCACAATCATTTAGAGATTTAACTTTGGTTGGTTCTGTAATTGCTGATTATGGTGTTTTAGTTGTAAGAAAAGACTCTAAGTTCAAAACATGGGCAGATGTTCAAGCAGCATTTCAAAAAAACCCTAGAAAAGTAAAAGTTGCAGGTGGTAGTTCAAGAGGTTCAATGGATCATTTAGTTGCAGCACAAATTTTCAAAGCAGCTGGTGGAAACCCAACATCTGTTAGATATGTACCTTATGATGCAGGTGGAAAAGCAATGGCTGGTTTATTAACTGGTGAAGTAGATGTTCTTTCAACTGGTCTTGGTGAAGTATTAGAAAAACATATGAAGGGTCAATTAAAAATTATTGGTGTTACTGCTGATACTGCAATTGAAGGAATTCCATCATTTAAAAGCATGGGTGCAGACGCATACTTTGCAAACTGGAGAGGTTTCTTTGCAGCTCCTAACTTACCACAAGCAAAAACAGACGCAATGGCAGCTGTTTTAAAGAAAATGTATGACACTCCTGAATGGGAAGTAGTTAGAAAAAGAAATGGTTGGGCAAATTTATATAAACCAACTTCAGAATTCAAGAATTTCTTAGAAAGTCAAGAAAAAGTGATCGGTTCACTTATGACTGAAATGGGATTTTTATAGAATAGTGGGCTAAGCCCACTATTTTTTTACAAAGGAAAGAATTATGACAAAGAATACCATAGGATCGATATTTTTTTTAGCATT
>CAJXWI010000103.1 GCA_913062735.1 uncultured Arcobacter sp. | reverse complement strand
TAAAACACCTTTTAAAGCAAACGTATTTGAAGCATGGTTGGATCTAAAAATAACAGGTTTTGAAGGATTAATTAATGAAATTAACAAAGCTTGTTCTTTTAACATTTCTTCTTGCGTCAAAAAAGTAAATTTTCCCAGTTTTTTTTCAAACCTTTCATAAAACAAATCTTTTCTGTTTTTTTCAAAACCAAGTTCAAGTGTAGATAAATATGATATTTTACACTCATTAATTAAAGCAGCTGTATTTTTAATATGCTCATTACTTCTACTTTTCCCACCCAAGCCTAAAATAACCATGGCTGAAATTTTAAGTCCAACTTCACTTGCTTTATTTAAACCTTCAATCATTTTACTTGGTTTTATACTTTTATCTATAGCTTTTAATAATTCAAAATCTCCACTCTCAATGCCATAATAAACTAAAGAGAGCTTGTTTTCTTTTAAAGACAGAAGTTCTTCATTGGATTTTTTTAGTAAATTAAACGCGGATGCATAAGCAGATACACGTTGTAGTTTAGGAAAACTTGAAATTAGAACATCTAAAATTTTTAATATATGAACAGTATCTACATTTAAAACATCCCCATCAGCTAAAAATACGCGCTTTGTATCTGGATTAAGTCTGCTCATTACTTCTATTTCATCAAAAATATCTTCTAATTTTCTTACCTCATAATCCTTATTTTCATACATCGTACAAAAAGAGCACTTATTATAGGAGCAGCCTAAAGTAACTTGTAAAATAAATGAATTTGCTTCCGCGGGTGGTCTGTATAAAGGCATATTATAATCAATCAATTTTTTTCTTTCCTAACATATATTGCTGAGACGTTTTAACTGCTAAATAGCGTACAAAAAGTAAAAATACAATAGTACCTGCAAGAATCAGCAAGTTAAAATTTAATCCACTTTTTAAAACCTCATCAAAAGTACTTAATTCAAGGTCATTAATTTTTACAACATTCACAATAAATTCACGTAAACTTAAGATTATAAAAGCATCTACTAAAAGAGATAAAATAACTCTTTGTTCTCTTATATAATTAATAACTGCGCGCACAATTTCTAAAAATATTATAAAATACAACATATAAATAATAAAATCTAACATTTTATTTGTAAGCATCGCAACTATAAAAAGAACACTAGCAATAGATATTTCAATATACAATTTATCTTCAACAAACTTGCTAAATAATCTTTTCATTTTCAATCCTATTTTTATTTTATTATAAAGTTTTTATATTCAAATTAACTTAATTAGAAATTGGATATTATGCTTTATGATGAAAATTACCTTATATTATGTATATGATCCTATGTGTTCATGGTGTTATGGGTTTAAAAAAACCTTTGATGAAGTTAAAAAAGAATTATCAAGTGATATTGATATTGTTTATGTAGCAGGTGGTTTAGCGCCTCACAATGATGAGCCAATGGCTATTGCAATGCAAGAGAAATTAGAAAGTATTTGGACCCAAATCACTTTATATACAGGAACTAAGTTTAACCATGAATATTGGAGAGTTGCAAAACCAAGACGATCAACGTATCTTTCATGTCAAGCAGTAATTGCAGCAAGACTGCAACATAAAGAAGAGCAAATGATAAGTGCTATTCAAGAAGCTTATTATTTAAAAGCAAAAAATCCTTCGAATGAAGATACTTTACTTTCATGTGCAAAAGAAATTGGCTTAGATACAGAAAAATTTAAAAGTGATTTATATTCACAAGAAGTACTTTCTTTGTTTCAAGATGATTTAAACTTAAAAAGTACACTTCGTGTTCAGGGTTTTCCTTCTTTAGTATTAAAATACAAAAAAGAAGCCTACCCTATTAATATTGACTACAATAATAAAGACAATATTTTAAAACAAATTACTAATATGTCTGAAAACAGATATTTTTAAAACAAACTAGCAATAGTTTGTTTTTATACTAAAAGCTTTGTTTGTAACCAAGCTTTTGGAATATTTTTTATTCCGTCTTTTGCTGCAAATAAGCTTGCTATAATCATAGCTCTAGCAGAATTATCTCCCCCTGCTTTTGCATTAAAAATCAAGGCATCTTCAAAATTATCGTATTTTGCAAAGATATGAATAAGTCCTGGAAACCCTTCATCTGTTCCACAAGCTGGTCCAAATTTTCTAATAACATCAAACGTAGTTCCATGTTTAGAAGCAATACCTTCTTCTACATAGCTTTGAAAATCTCTTGAGAAGCTTTCTTTATGTTTAGTAAAAGAATCTAAAATATCGCTTCCTTCTAAAACATCCAATAACACAAGCGCAAAATACTTACTTCCTTCTTTACATAAGGTAGAATTGTGAGTGGCACTTACAAAAGCATCAACATTGCCTAAAAATTCTTCTTTAGAAGAAGATAAAAGTAATAAAGGCGTAATTCGTGAAACAATAGATAAATCACTTGAAGTAGAACCCTTTGGACCTTCTTCATTATTTTCTAAATTTGCAAGTGTTTCTCTAGTAGCCCCATCAACATAACCATCATATGAAGTCATTTTAAAACTCCACTCTTTTAAATAATCGTTTACATCAAAATGTTCTTGTTTTTTTGCATAAGAGTAAAAAAAGTATGTTTGATCTCCATAATGTGTAAAATCACCTGCAACTTTACCCTTGTGCCAGATAGCATGAGGATTGTTTAATTGCTCCCAATTTACTTTTAAATTTTTTAAGTCATTTTCATCATATACCCAATGGCTACCTAAACAATAAGCATCTGCAACAATACTTGCTAAAACCAAATCTCTTACTTTGTTTTCATACATAATAACTCCTATTTCCAATTTTTATAATTTGTAAAAAATGGGTTTTGTTCCATGAATTCTTCTTGTGTACATAAGAACTCAAACCCATCCATATACTCATATACCAAATCATACGCTTCTTTAAGTTCCTGGAACTTCTTTATTGAACCACTTTGGCTATCCGGATGGTATTTCTTTGACAATTTTAAATACTTTTTTTTCAAGTCTTTTTTTGAAGTACGTGTTAATATTCCTAAAAAGTCTAAAGCTTTTTCAAACTCAACATAATCCATTTTATTCCTAATACATCTTTATACAAGTTCAAACAATATGATGTTCTTCTTTATTGTAGTAATTTTAATATTAGGATATTCTTTTGTAAGAATATTTTAATCCAAGATCTTGATTAATATAGTACTTTGAAAATATAAAGAGTTTGTGTACATTCGTTTTGTTTTAAGTCATTTTTTGTATTAATTCATTATAATAACTAAAAGATATAAAGGTCATTATTGAACAACTTCCAATATACATTAAATAGACTACTTAAAACAGGTATTACTTTATTTTTATTGTATTTAATATTTACAAATTTTTTAGCTTTTATAGGCGTACTCGTACTTATTGTTACCTTGTTTTATTTTTTTGTTTTTAAAAAACTAAAAAAAATGTCTCAAGGATATAAATTTCAGTTTAAACAAGGTGATTTTAACGCCAATGGGGCAAACTTCAATAACTTTAATACTAATTTTACACAAGCTCCTATGCATAATGAAATAAAAGAAGCGAAAGATTTTTTTGGATTTACAAGCGATCCTTCAAAAGAAGAAATTAAAAAGAAATACAAAGAACTAGCAAAAAAATACCATCCTGATATAAACTCTCACGATGATACCCTAATGAAAGAACTCAATCATCATAAAGATGTACTAATGAGAACTTTTGCTTAGATGTTTATCAAAAGATTAAAACGATACTTTCAAATTATCATTTTTGCAAGTATTTGTATTTTAATCTATTCATGGTATAACAATTACCAGTTTTCAAATAAAGACCTAAACATTAATATTGTTAAACAAATTAAAAAGAAAGAACACGCATTAAAAAATCTTGTTTATAGGCATTATAAAATAAATGTTAATTTCCCTATTATTATTTCTAATGAATTGCCTTCTAATCTTTTTGGTTTGACCTCATATTCAAAAGAAGGCATACGAATTTATTTGAATAAAAAAAGGTTTCAAGAAAGTTTAGACTATATGATTGATGATGTTTTACCTCATGAATTTGCACATGCCATGATTTTTAAGCTAAAACTTTTTTCTAAAAAGAATGCAGGACATTCAAAACAATGGCAAGAGGTTTGTAAAAAACTACAGGGTTTAAGATGTGAGAGATTTGTAAAAACAAATGATATTGTTTTTGGGAAAACCAACTTTTAAAAGATTGACTTTTAAAGTGTTGGTAAGGTTTCTTTTCTTGCTACTAATTCTTGTGATTTAGTATTAAACATATTAATATGAAAACTTTCTTCATGTGCGATTAAAGCTTCTTTGTCTTTAAATTCTGAATAAAGTAAAAACTCTGCTTCATCATCATCACTTTGATAGACTTCAAAACAAACACATCCTTCTTCTTGTACAGAAGAAAACAATAGTTTTGAAAGCATAACTTGAAGTTCTTTCTCTTTATCTTGATTGGCTTTATATATTTCTTGTATTATTATATTCATAATTTTCCTATTCTTAATCCGTAATGTACAAAATCTTACTTTATAGTTTACTTAATATTGCTTAGTTTGTACATTTTAATGTGCATTAGTAATATCATTTAAGCTTTAGCCTTGATAATTAGCTTTTTTTGTCATTTTCTTGGTTCTCATGTTCATAAGCAATTGAATGCAGTTCATTGGCCCAATCTTCATCATTATAACCATCTTCATCCGCAATAGCATCTGCAATGCATGTTAACTCTTCTGATGTTTCTGCCACATCAATGGCCTTTAAATACAACTCTTTTGCCCAAGGTTTATCATTTAATAAAGAAGAATCACTTAATGAGTCTGCAATACAATAAAACCCGTAAGCATTCGAAGCTTTTTGAATACATTCTTTATATAATGTAGCTGCAATATTTTCATCAGTGTAACCAGAATCTTTATTTGCAAGTGCATCTGCTAAATTTCTTAAATCTCTGATATTCGTAATTTTTGTAATTGTAATATCAAGTAATTCTTTGGCCCAGTCCATATCATTAATACCAGAACTTCTACCCACATAAAAAGCAAGCTCTTTATACTCTCTAAATTCTTGCGCATTTTCAACTGCTTCATCAAATAAAGCTTCTGCTATTTCTAAATTATTATTAAATTCATCCCCACACAGCCTATTTGCCCAATACGCAATATTTACATTATGTTCTAAATCCTTAACGAGGCTTTTAATATTATTATTTAAAGCGTATACATTTTTAATTTCTTCTAATAGTTTTTTGTCATGCATGTTTAACCTTCTTAGTCTTTTAATAAGACTTTCTTTCCGTATTTTAGTATATATTAAATAAGAGAGTTTTTAATTTTAAAATTAATTCTAAAAAATCATCTTTTAGGAAATTCTTTTTAAATATAAAGAACACTTAAGTATAAATTCCTTATAATCTCATCCACATGCCCGTATGGTGAAATTGGTAAACACGCCGGATTCAAAATCCGGTGACTTCACGGTCTTCTCGGTTCAAGTCCGAGTACGGGTACCACTATAAAACTCTCAAAAAATTCATCACAAATAGTATTGATACAAGGTTAAAAATGGAAATAGAATTTGTTTTATTTATATTAGCAGATATTGCACTTACAATTTATTTTATTTATCGTTTTAAGAAGTATCAAGAGCAAAAAGCTATGGATTATTTTATGAATATGGATGATGATAGTGATGATGCTGATGCTAAAACTAATGCTAAAAGTGATAAAAGAATTAAATAAAACTCTTCTTTAATTATAAAGAATCAATAACAACCCTTAAATACCCTTCTATTATATTTCATATTAATTTATTAAAAAGTACTCTTTTAAAATTAAAGCTGGAAACTGTCCCCCATCTATGCCCCATTTATTTACAACATTTAACCACCCTACTATCTTAACTTCTTACGCCCATTAAATGTTGCACTTCTAATGTGAATCTACAAAGTAAAACAATACTTAAGTATATTTTTAAAGTTAAGTGTAAGGTTTAAGAGATAAAACAATACAAAGATATATTTTTAAAGCTAAATATAAGTTTAAATGAATTAAACTATACAACAGTATATGTAAAGGAATTTAAATGGCTAAAAAGGTTATTCTTTCAAAAAAACCCACTTCTAACATTATTAGTGATGCTAAAATATTTGGAGATTTTGTAAAACATAAAAGAACATCTTTAGGTTTATCATTAGAAGAAACAGCAGCTTTATGTAATGTAAATCATTTAACATTAAAAAAACTTGAAAGTGGTAATGAAGGTACTAGATTATCAACTGCTTTAAAAATATCAAAGATGCTTGGTCTTAAAACGTTTGTGGAGTAAAAAATGAATGAATTAAATATATTTTATGAAGATAAAAATGTTGGTATTATTATTTATGATGCGCCCTCTAATGAATTTAATTTCCAATACAATAAACAATGGATAGAAACAGGTTTTGAATTATCTCCTAGTTTAATGTTTACAGAAGAAATTTCACCTAATACAATAAAGAATTTTATTGAAAATCTACTCCCAGAGGGTAATGGTTTAGAAATTTTAACTCAATATTATCATCTCTCTAAACAAAATAAGTTTTCTCTTTTGAGTATTATTGGTGCTGAAACAACGGGAGCATTAACATTTTCATTAAAAAATAAAACAAAAGAAACTTCCTTTACAAAAATTTCAAAAGAATTACTTTCTTTGAGAATTGAACAAAGAAAAGAAAAACCACTGGCTATTTGGGATGGAAAACCCAGACTAAGTATTGCTGGTGTTCAAGAAAAATTGCCTGTCTTAATAATTGAGGGAGTGTATGGTTTTGGAGAAGGAGACTTAGCATCTACTCATATTTTAAAATTTAATACCAATAATGAAAATTTAGTTTTAAATGAGCACTTATCCTTGCTAATAGCCAATAGTGCTGGATTAAATGTTGCCCATAGTGAGATAGTAAATATTTCTAAAGAAGAAGTACTTCAAGTTAAAAGATTTGACAGAATTCTTTTAGAAAATAAATATGTAAAAAGAATACATATCATTGATTCAAACCAAGCACTAAACTTACCCGTTTCGTATAAATATGAAAGAAACTTTGGATCAAGTAGAGATGTAGAAGATATAAGAGAAGGGGTAAGTTATAAAAAACTTTTTAATTTAGCAAATATTTGTCAAAGCCCTATTCTTGTAAAAAAAGAACTTATTAAATGGATTTGTGTAAATTTATGCTTAGGGAATAGTGATGCACATGGAAAGAATATATCTTTCATTATAGATGAAAAAGGAATGCAACTAGCACCATTCTATGATATTGTAAATATTACTTTATATGAAACTTATGATCATGAAATGGCAATGGCAATTGATAATGAATTTTCTTTTGAAAAATTAAGTGGCTATGACTTTTATGAGTTTTGTAAACAAATAGCTATAGATAAAAAAATGTTTATAAAAGAGTTCAAAAACATTTCAAGTAAAATATTAAATAAACTAAATAATATAGATGATCTAAAAACGAATAAAGTAAGAAAAGACTTTTGTAATAGCTACCAAAGTAATGTTCACGATAGAATTGAACAACTTTTATTAGTTATTGAATATATGAAAGATATAAAAGAGTAAAGTTGGAATTAAATATAGTATAATGAAATTAAGACATGCAGATAAAAAAAGACAAGTGACACTTTGATTTATTGGTACATTTAATGGTACATTTTTTATAAATATTTCATTAAAAGTCTAGAAAAAGGTATTTTATGAGTCCGAGTACGGGTACCACTATAAAACTCTCAAAAAATTCATCACAAATAGTATTGATACAAGGTTAAAAATGGAA
>CAJXWI010000102.1 GCA_913062735.1 uncultured Arcobacter sp. | reverse complement strand
ATGTTGCATTTTCAACCAGGGCTTTAATTTCATTAGCTGCTTCTGCTGATCTGCTTGCAAGGTTTCTTACTTCTTGTGCAACAACTGCAAACCCTTTTCCAGCCTCTCCTGCTGTTGCTGCTTCCACAGCCGCATTAAGAGATAAAATATTTGTTTGAAATGCAATTTGATCAATCACTGTAATAGCTTCAGATATCGCACTTACTTGCTCATTAATTTCTTCCATGGACTGTGTTGTTTCACTGGCTAGTTTTTGCCCTTCTTCAACAGCAGTACTTAATGTTTTAGCATTACTACTCATTTTTGAAACATTTATGGTGCTATTAACAACCGTACTCGTAACTTCTTCTAATGCAGCTGCTGTTTCTTCCAAAGAAGCTGCAGCCTCATTTGATGCTGTATTTAATACATTTACATTGTCTAATAAATTATTGGCATTTACTTCTAAATTTAAGCCTGTTTCTTTATTTTGAACCAACATAGACGTTATAGATTTTCCTAAATTATTAATCCCATCAATTAATTCTCCTAAATCTGCATTAATACCATCTTTATCTGCTTTTTTTAAGTAATTATAATTTGAATAGGAATCCAAAACACCTAAAATATTTGAAATGTTATTTTCTAGTTTTACTAACATAGAGTTAATTAAATCTTTTAATTCATTGAGTCCATCATTACTAGAAGAACTATTAATACGATTAGATAAATCTCCTGTATTAACAGCATTAATAACATCAGAGGCATCTTTAATTAAAGATTTTTCATCTTCAATACCTTGTTTGATTTTAATAATATTTTCATTGACTAAAACAGACATTTGTCCAATCTCATCTTGGGCTCTTACTTGTAGCTCTTTAGCCTCTGTACTTTCTTTGTTCAGATATTTAAAGAATTCCAAAATTCCTTCTTGAAATTTTCTCAAAGGTTTGCTCAAGACTGAATTTAATACAAATAAAATGATCAATACAAAAACAACAATAATGACTAAAGAAATAAGCATAATTAAATTTCTAACTTCTTTTGCAGGTTCTAATGCTTCTTCTTCATCTATTTCAGCAATAATGGCCCATTTTGCCTGATCGTAAACATTAATACTATTGTAAGCACTTAAAACGGATATGCCTCTATAATCTTTTATTACTTGTTTTTCTACATTATCACCAGTTTTTTGAAGCGCTGCAATGGTGGAGTCTGTTTTTATTTCCCAAACCCCAATAGTTGATCCAAGTTCTTGTACAACCTCATCTTTAATGTCTTTAACAAAACGAGAATTACTTCTCATTTTATAATCACTTCCAATTAAATAAACTTCTCCGCTTAATCCTAAGCCAGAAGCTTCGTATTTTCCGTTGAAGCCCATAATTGCATTAATATTATCAACAGGCATTTGAAAGACCAAGATTCCTTGTGTTTTTCCATCTATTACAATAGGACTTGCAATAAAAGAAGCAGCTGCATTATAAGAGGGTTCATAAGCAGCAAAATCTTCAAAAGCAAGCTCTCCTTTTTTAAGACCTAAGGCTTTTTTATATACTTTTGCTAAACCCGTATTCTTATACACTCCGTCTTTTAAATTCGTAGCATAATCCTTTTCTTTAAAATCCGTGTATACGAGGTTTCCTTTTAAATCTACCATAAAAATATCATATAATCCAAATTCATTTAAATAGGCATCAAAAGAAGAATGATATTTTTTATGTGTTCTCATATAAGAGGAATCGTAACTTGCGTTAAATTCTAATTTATTTTTGTCCCCTAAAGCAGAGGCATTATTTGTAATAAAAATATATTGCAAGAATAAGGCATTGTTTGAATTTGGTAAATAAGAATCAATGCTCTTTCTTTGTTCCGCATTGGGTACTTTGTAATTCACAGAATCCAAATAATTCTTGGTAAAATCAGCCTTCAAACTTCTTCTTACCTCATTTACATCAAGCGATACTTCTTTTTCAATGGTATAAAAGCCTTTTTCAAAACCCAGATACGCTTCTTTGGTAAGCTGTGAATTTGCCATTGAAGTCAACAATCCTTTTAATGATTGCAAATAATTAACAACCTCATTTTTTTTTGCTGCTTCCACACTTGCTAACTTATTAAATTCTGCTTCTTTAAGTGCTATTGTTGACTGACTAACAGAGATTACAATGATAGCGGTACCCAATAACAATAAAGATAATACAGATACTAAAGCCAATTTGGCTCTTATTGTCATAGTCTTAAACATTGCGTTTCCTTTTTAATAATATAAGTAGATATAAGTAATTTTAATCTAAAAAAAATAATAAAAGTATTAATTTTTTATTATTTTTTTTAACTTATAATAAAATCACTTATTAAATTTAAAAAAGTAATTCTAAAATTCTATTAGTAAATTGAGTAAAGTAATATTATTAAAAATTAATATTTATATATTAATTTTTGATAATATTAAACAATTGATTTATTCTATGGATATAGCACTCTTTATAATTTATATTATTTGTTATTTATTGTTTATTATTTATTATTTATCTAATTAATAATAATAAATAAACCCATAAGTTATTATTATTATTTTACTTTTCCAAATTATGAAATATCCTTATTAAATTACTTGGGATTGTCAGTAAAAACACCACAATTATTTAATAATCACAAAATACTGCTTTTTCCTAAAATATTATCTTCTTTTCTTTTAATTGAAAAACACTTGCTAAATTTAATAAAGAATTGACTATAATCCACTACTAACAAGAGGAGACTTTTTGTATTCAAAAGAGTTAAATGCAATCAAAAAAGCCAATCGCTTTAGACAAAGAATTATTCATAATCAAGACTTAATTGATCTTGCCTCAAACGATTACTTGGGGCTAGCATGTAATAAAGATTTACTGCATAATGCCTATATCAAAGTCTCACAACTATCTTCGCATTCACCTAAAGCTTCAATGCTTGTAAATGGATACAGTGAAATACATCAAGAGTTTGAACAAAACCTTATTAACGTCAATCATTTTGAAGATGCCATTATTGTAGGTTCTGGTTTTTTAGCTAACCTTGCAATGTTTGATGCATTAATAAGAAAAACAGATATTCTATTTATTGATGAAGAGTATCATGCAAGTGGCATGTTCGCAATACAGCATTTAAAAAAAGAACAAGTACATATTTTTAGACATAATGATGCAGAGCATCTAGAGTCTTTACTTAAAGAAACAAGTGTAAAAGGCAGAAGAATTATTGCTATTGAAGGTGTATATTCTATGCATGGTGATTTAGCCAATAAAGATATCTTTACCTTGGCTAATAAATATTCTTCTTTATTAATTGTTGATGAGGCACATTCTTCTGGTGTTTTAGGAGATGATTTATTTGGTATATTTGATTATTACAATATTAACGTTGAAGAAAATCATATTAAAATGGGAACACTGGGAAAATCTTACGGTTCTTATGGTGCGTATATCTTAGCTTCATCCCATATAATTTCATTTTTACAAAACAGAGCCAAAGCTATGATTTATACAACTGCACCTTCTTTATTTGATACCGCTTTGGGAAATGAAGCCTTAAGCTATATTATAAAAAACAAAAAAACAATAAAAGAAAAAATTAAAAAGAATTTAAATATTATTGAAGAAACATTGGGAATAAAGTCCAAAAGTTTAATAATTCCTATTATAATAAATGATAATAAAAAAGTTATTGAAATTCAGAATTTACTAAAAGAAAAAGGTTTTTTGTTAGGTGCGATTAGGCAACCAACAGTAAAAAAAGCCATTATACGACTTATAGCAAAAATTGATGTAAGTGAACATGATTTACAAGAAGTTTGTAATTTACTAAAAGGATATATAAATGAATAAAATACTATTACTACTAAGCCTTTGTTTGGCTCCCATTTTTGCAGATGCAATTAATCCAAAAAAATGTGAAAGCCTTAAATTATCTAATTTTACTACCTTAGTATCTTGCCACAAAATAGATTATATAATTGAATATTATGAGCCAAGAAGAGATGATGAAGACAGCATAAAAAAAATTACCCTTATAACTATTAACGATAAAAAAATAATCAAAATAACGAGTAAATAATGCCAATTAGAGATTTAATAAAAGGAAATAAAATATTCAGAAATGAAAGTTTTCCTGATTATAAAAAAGATATGGATGAAACTATCAAGCATGGACAAAAACCTGAAGTACTCTTCATCTCTTGCTGTGACTCACGAGTAACTCCAGATTTAATGTTAAATACCAGACCAGGTGACATGTTTATATTAAGAAATGTAGGAAACTTTGTGCCACAATATAAACACGATGAAGATTACCATGGGTCTGCTGCTGCTATTGAATATGCTGTTTCAGTTTTAGGAGTGAAAAATATTATTGTATGTGGACATTCTCATTGTGGAGCATGTGAAAGTTTGTATAAAGATATTCCCAATACAAAAGAATTAGCACATGTAAAAACCTGGTTAAAACTAGGAGAAGAAGCAAAAGCAATAGCACTTAAAAACGCTAATTTTAGCACAAAAGAAGAAATGTACAAAGAAACAGAAAAAAATTCAATTAAATATCAATTAAAAAATCTTTTAACCTACCCAGCCGTACAAGAAAAAGTAAAAAATAAAGAGCTTATTATTCATGGTTGGTATTACACTCTTGAAGATGGAACCATCTCTTATTATGATGAAAATTCAAATAATTTTTTCCCTTTAGAAGATTTATTAATATGATAAAAACAAGAAAAATTCCAAGAAGCAATGTTATTCTAATAACACTGGTTCTTGTTATTTCTTTAGCTTTAATGTATGTTGTTTCTCTTAGCAAAGAATTAAAAGTAAAAGAATACTTGAACCTTTTAGGCTATAAAAACGTAGCAAATATAAGCGTATATAATAAAAGTGAAGTAAAAGATGAAGGTACTAAGCAAAAAGGCTATTTATTTAAGATAAAATTCACTAACTTAAATAATAATACACAATGTAAGGGCTTGATTTTTATATACAATAAGAATCAAGTACCTACAAAAGATATAGACTGTAAGTAGGACAAAATGAGTATATTAGAAAAATTAGAAAAAAATGAACGATTATCGTATGAAGATGCCATACAACTTTATGATTTAGATCTTTTTACCTTAGGTAAGTATGCCAATAAAATAAGAGAATCAAAACACAAGAAAAAAACCTATTTTAATATTAACAGACATATTAATCCTACGAATGTCTGTAAAGACGTATGCCATTTTTGTGCCTACTCTTCAAGTAGAAAAAATCCTTTACAATATACTATGACACACGAAGAAATTTTAGAAGTCGTTAAAAACTCTAGTAAAAATGGAATTAAAGAAGTGCATATTGTATCTGCACATAATCCCAAAACAGGATTACAATGGTATATGGATGTTTTTAAGAAAATCAAAAATGCCTATCCTCTAATTCATGTTAAAGCTTTAACAGCTGCAGAAATTCATTTTTTAAGTACAGAATATAATCTTAGTTATAAAGAATTAATTGCCATGATGAAAGATCATGGAATTGATTCTATGCCAGGTGGTGGGGCTGAAATTTTTGATGAAAAGGTAAGAAAAAGAATATGTGGAGGAAAGGTTACTTCTGCTCAATGGCTAGAAATTCATAAATTATGGCATGAAGCAGGTCAACAAAGTAATGCTACCATGTTATTTGGACATATTGAGACACGAGAACATAGAATTGATCATATGATGAGATTAAGAGATTTACAAGATATTACAGGTGGATTTAATGCCTTTATTCCTCTTGTTTATCAAACAGAAAACAATTTTTTAAAAGTTAAAAAAGCTCTAAGTGGTCAAGAAATATTAAAAACATACTGTATCTCTAGAATTGTTTTAGATAATTTCTCAAACATAAAAGCATACTGGGCAACATCTACTGTTAAATTAGCCCTAATCGCTCAAGAATTTGGAGCAAATGATTTAGATGGAACTATTGAGAAAGAATCTATTCAAAGTGCTGCAGGAGCACCTAGTGCTTATGGAATTGAAGTAAAGAACTTTGTTGATTTAATTAAAAACTCTGGATTTACACCTGTTGAGAGAGACTCAATTTACAATGAATTAAAAGTCTGGTAAGTTTATTTAATCTTTTTATTTTGATGAAACTGAAGTAAAAAAGCCACTTCTATTTCATCTTCTTCATTTACATTCAACATTAATGGATAAGAGATATTAATAGAATATACTTCATCATTTAAATTATCAATTAAATTAAATAATTCCATTGGTTGTTTCATTTTTAAACTAAGAGAATAATTATAAGTAATAATATTTGAGCTAAAAGTATTTAAATATTCAATTTTTGTATCTTGTGGAAATATATTTTTTATTTGATTTGCAACTCTTTTTTCAAGTAAAAAATCATCTTTAATATAATTAGGTAAAGACCCTACTTTTATTGTCTGAGAAAATTTTTTTCCTTTATTTTGAATAATAGCTTGTTTTACAATAGCATCAGTATTTGAATATTCAATATTACTTCGTTTATAATATTTTAAAAATCTGCTTTTCATTAACTTAGAGTAGGTTGTATTATCCAAGACATCAATTAATATAAAAGAATCCATTTCATCAAGCGTTAATTTTTTTAAGACCATATTATAAGGAATAATATCAAAGTGCGTTAAGAGAACATTTTTTATTTCTTTATTTTTAATAATATGATTGGGCAAAATAAGTTCTTCATTTAAAGAATGTGCCTGTTTTATTAACTCTTTATTTTGACTTGCTTCCTCATATCTGTCATAAGAAATGTAAGCCAGCGCCATTATTATAATGAATAATGCCGCACTAACAAAAGGTTTAAAAAAGCTCTTCTTTTTTATTCTTACCTTAGAATAAGATTTATTAAAAGAGCGATGACTTAGCTCATATAAAGATTCTGTAATAGAAATACTATGATAATTTACTTCTATTAAAAGTTCGTCTTCAAAGTTTTTAATTTGTGAATTATCTAATTGTTTTTGATTATATAAAATGGTAATTTGATCAATAAAAGAAACATGTTTTTTTGAATAGTACTCTTTGACAGCTTCTTTAATTAAGTTTGTAAGTTCAAAATAATATATTTCATCATAAAGTTTTTGACCCACTTGTTCATTTTCATAAAAAGAAGATGTTTTAATATCGTCAAAAGAGGATATTTGTGCAATTTTATAAAAAACAATATCATTTTTTTCATTTACTATTAAAATATAAGCGTGATAATTAACAATTAAAACACTTAAAGAGTTGGGTTTAGGATTTTGTTCATTGTGTAAATTTAATATGTGAAAAGGGGAAAATGTATAGTCAAATCCAATTTTCTTGTAATAATGTTCAAATTCAAATAAACTTTCTTTTTTCATTAGTAAATTATATTCTTCATTGAGTTTAACACAATATGTATCATTTTTATTATAAGTATTTTTAGCTCTAATAATACGTTCATTTGAATTCACAAGTAAAGAAGTTGTAAACGTTTCAAAAACCTCTTCTTTTAAAGCATCTAGTTTAAACACAATATCTTTGCTTAAAAAATCATCTTGCAATAAAAAAGATGCCTGATTTGCTGAAATTATTTGATCATTTTTTATTTTTTTGTAATTGAGTTTTAGCTGTTTGTCTTGTTTAATAATATTTATATATTGAGATTCTTTATTAAACATAAACTAAGCCTTAGGTCATAGAATTTATTAAGAGTTTTTTTCTTACAAGATTTTTCGCGTCTTCTACTTCTAAGTCATCAAGACTGTGTGCTTCTGATATGTAAAAGTCTATTCTACCAAAAGGTTTTGGAATGACAAATTTATCCCAAGAATTAAATTGCCAAAACTTTGTTGTTTTTACAT
>CAJXWI010000101.1 GCA_913062735.1 uncultured Arcobacter sp. | reverse complement strand
GAGAAAATAATTCTCTATTTTATCTTTCTAAAAACTCTTTTGCTTTATAACTTAAATCATCTATATACCATACAGCATCTTTGTTTTCTTTAAGTGCTTCTATTTGCAAGGTATCATTTGGGTTTTTTATATATTGGATTGCTAGACCATTTTCTCTTACTGCAGCAAGTTGTATTTTATAGGTAGGATTTGTAACATTCTTTAATGCCATTCCATCTAATTCAACTTTTATTAAATCATTTCTTTTTTTATTTTTACTAACACTATCTTGTAGCTTTGCAGCTTTTTGACGATTTTCTTCTTTCAACCTTTGGATTTCTGCTTTTTGTTGATTGTCTTTTTTTATTCTTGATATTTCAGCTTTTTTTGCAAGCTGTTTTTTCTCAGTGTTTTGTTTTTTGATGACTTTTTTTTCTTCTGGAGTTTTTTCACCTTTAAGTCTAGCAATCTCAGCTTTCATCTTTCTAATTTCTTCATCTAAAGCTATTTTTTCTTTTAACTGTTTTAATCTTTGTATTTCAGCCTTCTTACTGGCTAGTGTCCCAGTATCGACGCTGTTGTCTATTTCATTTTCAGTAGTACTTGCTGTTTCATTACTACTTTTTGTTGCAGCTTTTTTCGTAGCTTCTTTTGATACAGCTTTTTTCGTAGCTATTTCATTACTTGTAACAGTTTCATCAATACTTCCTTTATTTCGCTCTATTCTTGACACAAGTTTTGTGGAGAGTTGTTTTATAAAATCTTTATTTTTCATAATAGCTTTTGCAAATACATATTCATCAAATTTTCTATCTACAGCAGCTTTTCCTTCGAATAAAGATTTTCCAAAACTAAATAATCCTCCCATTCCATATTTATCACCAGCATTTGCAGTAAAAAATTTGTGATCACATAACTTATCATTTTCTTTACTCTCAAACACACATTTTACTTTCTTTTTTTTGTCAAGTGTTGTATCAAATTTTATATGATTGAAAACCTTATCTTTGTTGAAATTTATATAATCATTATCAACAAATATGATAACATCACCAGTTTTATCCATCTTTAAATCATCACCATCAAATTTTAATTTAAATTTGCTAAATGATGTTGCCTCGCTTTTCCAGACTTTATTTATAACTTCTTTTTTTTGACGTTGCTCTTTGAAAGGATCATCATCAATATTATTGTAAGGACCTGCATATACATTGCTTATAAAAAATAGTAGCAAAGTAATTTTGATTAAATTTTTTATATTCTTCATTTTATTCCCTTCTATTCTATATCTTTTCTACTACCATTTAATGATGAAATTAACTATTTCACCATGTCTCCATAAAAACTTTGCATCAGATGCAGATTGATATTTAATTTTATTTTGACGATCAAAATCAATAACAGCTTTGCTCCAAGGAGGAGAGCCTGATACATTAAAACCATAACCACTGTTTGCAGATGGAACTGTTGGTTGTATCTTTATATAACCATTTTTACCACTGCTGTCCTCAATTTTTAAATAAACAGTGGTTGTTAAAGGTAGTGAACATTTTTTATTTGTGTCCCACTTATACAAACCATTTACAATAGCTTCTCCCATCATGCTGTCAAGTTTCCATTGAACATTGATTGCACTTACATGACAAGTATCAATTTTCATATTGAATTTTGTCATATTACCTGTTCCTGGACCTACAGCATACATGGATACTGTCAAGAAAAAACTAATAAATCCAAATAGTTTTAATCCCTTAGATTGCATAATTGCTCTTTATTATCTTTGTACTTTAATGGTTCTCATTAACTCTTTTGCCACTTGTCTTGCTAATTTGGCTTTGATTTTATCCGTTGGAATTGTATAAGAAGAACAACTTCCAGAAACACGTTTTGGAGCAATTGCTTTTGAAGCAAATTTAAACGCTGGAGCATATACTGTTCTTCCATATCTTAGTCTTCTTTGAGTCCAAGTATTTTGAGCTGTTATAAAGGCTCTTATTTGAGCTGTATTTGTTACATATTTTTCACTTCCAAATTCATAGGTAACTTCTCTTGAACCCAAACTAAGTTCGTCAAGTGTATGCTCTCCAATCCAGATGATATCTCCTGATTGAACATGAATCAATTTTGCATTAAGAGTTGCAGCAAGAACGTCACATCTGGCTTTTGTTTTATTTCTCATTGATTTTATATAGTCTGGATTAGTTCTCACATATCTTCTAAATGATGAAGAGTATCTCAAATCTGCATAAACACTGTTTTTATTATCCGTTTCAAAAATATTTATTTGTAAAATATAGTCAGCTTTTATACCTTTAGAACCAGCTGCAATAATAACTTCAGAGATATCAGTAAGTTCGTCGCTTTTACCTTCGTCTCTTGATTTTGTCGTTGTAGTTTGAAACTGTCTTAATTCATCGGAATATTCACTTGCAGTGATTTCATTTTTTTCATATTTTCTTTTTAAAGACTCGAGAATTGGACGTAAGTCTTTATCAACACTTGAATATATTCTATGATAATAGCTTTTTTCTCTTATTTGTGTGGAGTCTCTCATAGAACGTAATTTGGCTTCAAACTTTGATCTACTTTTTACTTTGAAGTTATGTTTGATTAATTCTCGCTCAATTTGTTGTTCTGCTATATTAAAGAAGTTTTTTGTTTTAAAGGTTTGATTTGCGACTTCATTTTGGTATGCTTGATTTTGCATTCTTTCTTTTTGAGAGGAGTTTTTGTTATTGCTTTTGTCAAAAAAACCTTCGGGTACATTGATAACAACAGAACTTCTTCTTTTAATGATATCTGATTGAACCACATTCTCATCCAAATCAACTTTTTCTTTTTTAAATCTAAGGGTGGCTTCACTTGTGGTCTTTTCATATTTGGGTATTGCTGGCATTTTCATAACAGGTGCAAGATAATATCTTTTGGGGGCAACATAGGTTGGTGTATCGCTACATCCTGCAAAAATTAGGGCAGTTATAGTTATTAATAAAACAGATAAAAATTTCATAATCTATCCTTTATCGATTTAAAATAAGTATATTCCGTATATTCTTAAGATACTCATAACAATTAATATTAATAAATTATTATTTTATAAACATTTTATTTTTATGGTTATAATAATAATGCAAGCTTGATAAAAGGATATAACATGCCTGAAAAACACTTGTTAAGTGCAACGGTTTTATCACATGCAACAAATATATCTAGAACTAAAATTGAGAATTTGGGATTAATAATTGCAAAAAAATTAGAATTTTCTCCTGGGAAAACTGCTTTGCAAAAAATAGTTTCTGCTTTAAATGGGAAGGTTCTATATAAAGATTTATCTAAAAAAACTGACAAGAACAGATACTCTATGGAAGTTGTTAAACCCAATGATTTTACTATTTATGCTTCAAATGCCTCAAGTTCATTAAGAGACAATTATATCTTTGCACATGAAATAGCACACTATATTTTACATACTGATTTTGGAGAAAAACCTACAAAATTTAAACGTTATGCAGATGACTTATTGGAGTGGGAAGCAAACTGGTTTGCCGCATCATTTTTGATGCCAGAAGATGAATTTATAAAAATATCATCTAAATATAATGGTTCTATATTAAAGATTGCTGCACATTTCAATATCACTGAAGTTGCAGTTGAGATGAGAAGTGAAAGGTTGGGGCTGTAGTATGAAATTTCAAGAACCAGTTCTTTTAATGTTTTTTAGTGTTGATTTAATAGGATCAACAGCTTTTAAACAAAAAAATATCCAGAAAGACAATTTATCTTCAAACTGGAAAAAGAATTTTCAAGACTTTTATAACAATTTTAAAATAGAACTACAACAATCTTATCAAAAGATTGAAGACACACTAATTACTGAAAAAGAAAATTTTTATTATCCCTATAGGTGGAAGTTCTTAGGTGATGAGATTATATTTGTGACACATATAGATGATTTTAAATACATATACCCTCATATTGAGGCCTTCAAAAAAGCCCTTGTTGATTACAATGTAGAAGAAAAAACATTAAAGATTAGGTTTACTTCCTGGCTTGCTGAGTTTCCAATAGTAAATACAATACTAGGAGATATCAAAGCAAATTTCAAAAAAGAAATTTATAGTAAAACTGAAGTGGATTTTTTAGGTCCTTCAATTGATTTGGGATTTAGAATAGCTAAATATTCAAGTGAGCGAAAAATAGTTATTTCTGTAGATTTGGCATTTACGCTTCTTAAATACTGCCTTGATAATAAAATAAAACCATACTATTTTTACTTTGATAAAGAACAAGCGGCAATAGGTTTAATCAATAACAAGTACCCAATTATATGGATTGATAATTTTGATGGAGAAAATCCAATAGAAGACGAATTGTACGGTGTGAGTAGAAAAGAGTGTGACTATGATCAACTTTTTAAGTTTTGTGAAAACCACATAAATAGCGACAAGTACAAAATCATGAAACCATTTTCAGATTATAATCAGGAATTTAAGTCTCAAAAATATATTGATAGTTTATATAAATTATATGAAATGAATACTCCCCTTGAAACCCTTGGTTCAAAGGAAGGTTTAGACAGTGATATTTCAAATGACAGTAAATACAATGAAATATTATCAAGGATAAATAAAGAGATAAATTAAATATTACTAAAAAAATAGAACTTACTGGGTATATTATGAGTAGAGATTACGATAAAATATTGACAAGACTTATATTTACTTTAACAAAACTTTCAAATGATGAAAGACCATCTATGATGGAATTAGGCGATGAATTTAATGTGAGCTTAAAAACCATTCAACGAGATATTTATCAAAGATTGATGTTTTTTCCCATCGAAAAAGATGATAAATCAAGATTGAAATTTCAAGAGGGTTTTACACTAAATAAATCAAGATTTTCAATTGATGAAATTATAACCATGTCTTTGTCTCTAGATCAAATAAAAGATGCAGGCAATGAATTTAACGAAACAGCCAAACAGATATCATCAAAGCTCATATATCCAAACTTTTTCAATCCCTATTATATAAAACCACAACTTCATCAAAACATAGATATGGATACGCCTTTATTAAATAAAATAGAGGATGCAATACAGCAAAAACAATTATGTAAAGTAGAAACAAAAAATAATACTGAAGAATTAAGGGCTTTAAAAATAGTCAACTTTGATGGTATTTGGTATCTTTTGTGTAAAGAATTTAAACAAAACAGAATAAAAACAATCTTTTTATCAGATATTACAAATATAACTTTTCTTAAAACTGTGCCTATAGGTGATGATAACATAGAAGCTTTATTAACTTCACAAATTCAAACAGCTCATTTTGAGCAAGGAAAAGATTTTGAAGTTATTATAAAAGCAAATAACAATATATCTCAATACTTCATACTAAAAAAACATCTTCCTTCCCAAAAAATAATAGAAAAAAATGATGATGGAAGTATCCTGATAAAATTTAAAGTAAGTACAGATGAAGATGTTGACAACTTAATAAAAGCTTGGTTACCTGATATAGAAATAATTAGTCCAAAAATATTTAAAGATAAAATCATAGAAGAATTAAGATTATATGTACAAAAAATAAGCCAATAAGACATGACGGTGTCTTTAAAGTCATTTATAATTATTTAATACAAAGGTGTGATGATGATTGAAAGTATCGGTATCAATTTAATTGCTACGTTGATTAGTTTTTTGTTTGAACAAAATATGTTAAGACAAAGTCATATAGATGTGCAAGGAGCCCCTTTCTGGTATGAAAAAAAGGATAATCAAAATAAAATTTATGTTTCAACTTATTATGACGGCGATTTAGATTCTATTGATAAAGTTAAGAGCAAAGTGATAAAAAAGATTACAATTATAATTGAAAATGCTTACCAAGTAACCATTAAAAAGGAGTTTTTAAAATTACGAAGTACAAAAGAAATTGTTTTTATAAAAGCAATGCAAAATGATTCTCATTTGCCAATTTTTGTAAAAGAGGTGATTGTCTTTCAAGATATTGAGTATAACAAAAAGATGCGAAGAAGCTTTGTACGAGCTTATATAAATTTAAATGTATTGAAACAGTATCAAACACAAAGAATAATAAAAATAAAAAAAGAGGTGCTCGACTATCAATTTGATGACATGATGGATGAGTTAGAAAAAGAGACTTTATAAAAAATTATAAAAGGAAAGAAGATGAAAAATGGGATTATATTAGCAATAGGTTTAGCAATAGCGCTTATGTTTAGTGGCTGTGCAAGTAGTTCAAGCAGTTCAAGTTCTACACCTGCAGAGAAAAAAGAGGTCATGGTAAATACAACAAATAATTTGCCAAGTTGGGTTATCAATCCAAAAGTTGAAGGTGGTATATCAGCAGTTGGAATGACAGGATATAGTAAACATGGAATGCAAGTTATGATTCCACAAGCAGAAATGGACGCTAGAGCTAAACTTGCAGGTAAAATTCAAACGATTGTATCTCAAGTACAAAAAAGAGCTATGAGACATGTAAAGATAAATGATTTGGATGAATTTGAAAACTCTTTTAAACAAGCAACAAAAGAAATTATCAAAAAAATGCCATTGTCTGGGGCTCAAAGAATCAATTTATTTCAAGCAAAAAATGGAGATTTATATGTTCATACTATTATTCAAAAAAGAGTTGTGTCTGAACATTTAGGAGATATGAAGACTTCATATAAAAAACATATGAAAGAAGCAAAAGTATCAAGACAATCTATTGATGAAGGTATGAAAGTGCTTGATGATATGATGAAAGAACTTGATGTAGAAACAAAATAAAATGTTTAATAAGACACTATTTAGGTTTTTTATATTGAGTTTTATAAGCTTAATTATGGGTGCTGGCTGTAGTTCCACGACCCAAGAAAATACTTATATTAATCCTTGCAAAAAAATCCTTACCCCCTCTTGGCTTAATGATGAGTTTGTGGGTGTTTCAAGGATAACTGCAAGTAGCAATAAAACACTACAAAAACAAATTGCTTTTAAAAGAGCAATTGCATTTTTACTTATGTCAAAAGGAAACAGTCAAGGTAGTAGTTTCATAAGCATTCAAAGAGAACTCAATAGCATAAATGAAAAAGAGATTTATTCTAAACGTTTCAAAGAGAATAGTTCTATGAAGATTATATTTAAAGATATAAAGTATGATGTGAAAATTACAAATATGTGGCAAGACCCTTGTACCAAAGAGATTCATATTAAAATAAAGGAAAAATAATGAATAATCTTAAGATAAGAACATCAATTAAAAGACTTCTCATTTTTTCTTTGTTTATAACAAGTATGTCTCTTGGCTCAGAAATAAACGATATTAAAAAGTCAATGATATTAAACTATATTGAACAAAAACAAAATGTATCTGATATAAAAAAAGACAATGAAGAATTAATACGACAAAACTCTATTTATTATGAAAATATTGTTAATACTGCAAGGGAATATTATAAAGGCTTTATAGCCAAAAGTTGGGGTGAAGAAAATGTAAAACTTTCTACAAAAAAAACCTTTACTCAGTACTCAGCTGATATGACGTCTAGAGAAAATATTGATTTTGAAAAAGGAATTGTAACACTAGAAGTTGTAACAGAAGTTAATAAGAAAATAGAGCCCTATGTATTTGAAGAAAGTTTAAAAAAACTTAAAAATGAAAATTTGAATCAAGCTATAAAAAAGGATCCAGTTGCGAAACTAGTAAAAGAGTATTTGACTAAAAAAAGTATAATAAAACCAATAAAAGTAGAACCAGAAACGCAAAAATTTCTAAAAGATTTGATACAGAAAACTAAAATAAAACCCAAAGAGATAAAAGAAAAAATCATAAAACTAAAAGATGGAAAAAAGAAAAAGATAGTATCAGTAACTATTAAA
>CAJXWI010000100.1 GCA_913062735.1 uncultured Arcobacter sp. | reverse complement strand
TTCCAAAGCATTTTTGTTTTTAAAAAAGTAGTTGTGTTTATGAAGGGTTGTTTCAATTGCAATTTTTAAAGCATCTTCCCTGCATGGCTTTAATAAATATGCATAAGGCTCACAACTCATGGCTTCTTTGATGGTTTTGTCATCATTATAAGAACTTACAAATATAATTGGAATTTTGTGGTATTGCCAGATATATTTACCCGCGTCTACTCCTGTTTGTATTCCTTTTAATTCTACATCCATTAAAACTAAATCGGGACGAAAATTCTTTACATGTTTTATTGCATTTTGTGCTGTTGTTTCAATGCCACTTACTTCGTATCCAAAGTCATTTAAGGAACATTTCATTCCCATTGCAAGTATCATTTCATCTTCTACTATTAAAATACGGATAGTTTTATCATAAATTTCAGGAATCTTTGTCATTATGTCGCTTTGTTATTTTGATGTTATTAGTAACAGTTATGATACTCAGTATTAATTTAAAAAGGAATAAAATGAAAACAAAAAATAAGATTTTATTATCATTAGTTACAATAATGTTTTTATCTTCTTCATCATTTGCAGATGAAAGTAAAAATGATTTAGGAGAGGTTGAAGTTGTAAACGATAATATAACTGAAAACTCAGATTCATATACTATGGACTTTATGAGCTCAGCTACTAAACTGAACTTACCAGTTTTAAATACACCTCAAAGTATTTCAGTTATTACTTCTCAACAAATGGAAGATTTTAATTTAAATACACTTAATGATGTATTGGATAATACTACAGGGATTGAAGTACAAAGAATGGAAAGTGACAGAACGCAATATACTTCAAGAGGTTTTAATATAACAAACTTTTTGATTGATGGAGTCGGTTCAAGTTTAGCAGATAATTATATTTATGGTAATGTTGATATGTTTTTGTATGATCATCTTGAAGTTACTAGAGGTGCAACTGGACTTTCTAGTAATCATGGTGATCCTTCTGCTAGTATTAATATGGTGCGAAAAAGACCAACAAAAGATTTTCAAGCAAGTACGAAAATCTCTTTAGGTTCTTGGAATAAAAAAAGACTTGAAGTTGATGTTTCAAATTCATTAAATGATGATAAAACAATAAGAGCAAGAGTTATGGGTGCCATTGAAGATACTGAGTCCCATTTAGATAGAAATGAATCTAAATTACATGTGTTTTCTGCAATTATTGATGGCGATATTAACGATAATAATAAAGTTACTCTAGGAATTAAAAGTGCAAAAAATGATGTTAAAGGAACGCAGCAAGGCGGTTTTAATAGTACTGACTTGCAAACAAGTAATTATGATATTTCAACAAATGCAGCACCTGAATGGTCTTATAGAAATACAGATTCAAAAGAAATATTTTTTGAACTTGATTCTACTTTATCCGATAAATGGAAATTAAAAACATCCTATCGAAAAGAAAATAATGAAGGAGATAATCATGTTGCTATTTTTACAGCAAGTACGCTAACAACTTCTATGCTATACAACAGTACTACGGATGCTGACTTATTTGATTTGACATTAAATGGTTCGTATTCATTATTTGATAAAGAGCATGAAGTTGTTTTTTCTGCCAATTATATTAAACAAAAATATACTTTAGATGTTTGGTTTGATACAAGTGATTATGCGATTGATTTTAGAACTTGGGATGGTTCAACTTCTTCTAGAACATATGCAGTAGATCCAAATAGTGTTACTGACTGGACGTTAACAGAGAAGTCATTTTCAGCTGCAAATAATTTTAATATAACAAATAGTTTATCTGTATTATTAGGTGGTAAATTTTCCAGATTTGAGAAAGAAGGCTTATCTTATGGTAATGATTTTTCACAAAAAGACAATAGTGTATTTACACCATATGTTTCACTTGTTTATAAAATAAACGAGAATATATCTGCTTATACAAGTTATACGACTACTTTTAATCCCCAAGACAAAATTGACGCCCAAGAAAATCAATTAGACCCAGAAGAAGGAATTAATTACGAAGCTGGAATAAAATCATCTTTTTTTGAGGAAGCATTAAACAGTTCTTTTGCTGTATTTAGAAGTAAAAAAGATAATGTAGCAGCTGAAGCTGGAAAACTATCAGATGGTGTCACCAACTATTATAAAGGAGAAGATGGTGTAGTAAGCCAAGGATATGAAATAGAAGTATCTGGAAAGCTAAGTGATAATATTAATGCTTCTTTAGGTTTTACAAAACTTTCTATAAAAGATAAAGATGGCAAAGATTATAATACGTATATACCAAGAAAAATGATTAATGCTGCTGTTTCTTATTCTCCTGCACAAGTAAAAGGTTTAAAAGTTGGAGTTTCAGCTAATTGGAAGAGTTCAGCATATCATTCTATCGCTCCTGATGTTGTGCAGCAATCTTATACAATATTTAATTTAATGTCCAGTTATGCAATTAATAAAAAAACTGATTTGTCTTTTAATATTAATAATTTAACTAATAAAAAGTATTTAAACTCTTTATATAAAAGAGGTTTTGCTATAAATGGAGCACCTAGAAGTTTTGGAGTATCACTTGCTTACAAATTCTAAAAACATTACAAAGAGATTATTTTTAATCTCTTTGATTTTTCTTTATTCAACATCTTTTGCCCAGGACCTTAATAAGACTTTTTCTTTAAAAGAGACTTTAAAAGCAAATTCATCTTCTTTTAAAATACTTAAGTTAGATAAACAAAAGTTTGTAAGAGGAAATTATAAAGTAAGTACAAAAATCAAAAGAATGGATTTATTAGACAAAGATAAAAATTTTGTACGAAGGTTGGATACTCCTTTAAAACTTGAAGGTAGATTTATTTTTATTAGTAAAAAAGCTCAAAATTTTTATATAAAAATACAGACTTTAGACAAAGATATAAAATATGATTTGAGTGTTAATAAAATATCAGATGTTTTTTATGATAAAAAGAAAAGTGAAGAAAAAATACTAAGTAAAATTATAAAAGAAGCAAGAAAAGACTTACAAAAAAAATCATCTACTAAAGAGTTTTGGCAAAGAGTAAAAAGTGTAGGAACGCCTTTAGTTGAGACAATTGATGAAAACTACTCTTTGATTACTTTTTTGTACAAAGGTGCTAAGCATAATGTACGTCTCTTAGGTGCACCAACTCATGAACATGTCAATTTAAAACAACTAAAAAACAGTGATATCTGGTATAAAAGTTTTAAGGTTAAAAATGGGCTAGCATTGTCTTACCAAGTAGCACCAGATGTTCCAAGTATAAAGGGAAGCAAAAGAGAAAATAGAATTGCAATATTAGCAAGCGCACAAGTTGATCCTTTTAATAAAACTCCTTATCTTATTTCAAATGCAAAGATTAAAGACAAACACTTTCAGTATTCAAGTTTTATGTTAAAAACAGAGGATAATAAGTGGTATGAACAAAAGAACTCTCCTTCTGGAAGCCTAGAGAGCTTTGATTTTACAAGTAAACTATTAAAGAACAAAAGAAAAATAACGGTTTATAAACCGCATAATTATTCAAGAAACATAAATGATTATAAGCTTCTTTTTGTTTTTGATGGTATTGAATATCAGCATAAAATACAAACTCCACTAATCTTAGATAATTTAATTCATGCAAAAAAAATAAAGCCTACACTTGCTGTATTTATTGATAATATTTCTTACAAGATTCGCTCTTGGGAATTGCCAACGAATCCTAAATTTGCAGATTTTATGGCAAAAGAATTATTGCCATATATAAGTAAAAGATTTAATATTAAAAATAAAGCAGAAAACACTGTATTAGTAGGTTCTTCTTATGGAGGCCTGGCTTCTACTTATGTGGCTTTCCAATATCCAGAAGTTTTTGGAAAGGTTCTAAGCTTGTCAGGTTCTTTTTGGTGGCACAATAATAGTGGTGAACCAGAATGGTTAAGCAAAGAAATTTCTAAAAATATAACAAAAAATATAACTTTTTATTTAAATGCAGGAGTCTATGAAACTGGGCATTATTCAATTGATATTTTAGAAAGTAATAGGCATTTAAGAACACTTCTTAAAGCGAAAGATTATGATGTGATTTATAAAGAAGTTCAAGGAAGTCATGATTATTTTTCATGGAGATTATCCTTATCTGACGGACTAATTAATTTATTAAATAAATAAAACAATACGTTTATTACATTTTTATATTTTTTAATAAAACAGTCTTTTGTATTTTGTGATTTGAGTGTTATTTCTATTGGTTATGATACTTAGTATTAATATAATAAATATATTCATTTTATGAGGACTTACTAAAACTAAATACTTATTTTTAGAGAAGTAATACTAATTTATATGAACAAACAAGAAGGAAGAAGATGAAACAACTGGGAGAAAGGCTTATAAAAATTCATGCTACTGCAGGCATTGTTTTTGGGCTTTTATTTTATGTAATAATGTATTTTGGTATATTTTCTATATTTCAAAACTACATTAAAGTATGGGAAAAACCCTCGAGACATTTTGCAAGTATAGTCAAAAAAGAAGATATTCCAATAAGTAAATATGTGGATAAAATGTTATTAGATCCTAATATTCCAAAAAATAATCTAAAAATCATCTTACCTGATTCAAAAAACGATAACGCTTTAGTTTTATCTCAAATGTTTATAAAAAAGATTGCAATAAATCCAAATAATGGCGAAAAACTTCAAGATGAAGGAAGACGAATTGGCTTAGGCTTTTTTTTACATAATCTACATACAGGACGGCCTTTTTATAGGAATGTTGGTTTTACTATTTTTGGTATTGTAGCAGTGGCTTCCATCTTTTTAATGTTAACGGGATTAATTCAAGTAATCACCATAAAGTACTCAAACAAAGGAGAATCTGCACTTAAAAAAAGCTCTAAATGGCACAGAAAACTATCAGTTTGGTTTTTCCTTCCTATTTTAATAATCTTTATTTCAGGCGCTGCACTTAATCTTCAAATAAAAGCAAACAAAAAATTTTCGCAAGCTATAACTCAAATACTTTCTGATAATGAAGCAAGTAAATGGCCAGAAGCAATAGGTAGTACTTTATTCCCAAGTCCAGAAGTTAAAAAGAAAGATGGAACTTTTGCAAGAATGCTAGCTCTTGAAGAATTGTACGAAAAAGCACGACAAATCAATCCAAACTTAGATTATATTGATATGCGACTTTACAGATGGAATGATTCTAGCGCAGAAATTGAGTTACGTGGTTACAATCCTTCTTATCCTTTTTTTAATGGATTTATCAATCTTCCTAGTGTTACGTTAAAAGGAATAGATGGTTCTGTTGTAAAAATAAAAAGAGTTTTTGATTCACATTGGATGAGAATTTTTTATGAATTTGTGCATTTTTTACATTTTGTACCTTTTATGAGTTTTGTAGTTAAATTTTTACTTACATTAGTTGTTGCTGGTTTTACAATAGGTACTGCTTTTGGAATATGGCTTTATTTGGAAAAATGTGTAAAAAAATATGATAATAAAATTCCTTTTTATCACTGGTTTAGTAGGCTTAGCATGACTATTATGCTTGGTGCTTTACCTGCAACTGCTATTGCTTTTTGCCTGCAATGGTTATTTCCTTTTGATATGGAAGAAAGAATTCTATTTCAAAAAGGAATATTTTTCCTTACATGGCTTAGTATGGGGCTAATCGCTTTTGCTAGATTTGATTCTAATAAAGCAGCAAAAAATATTTTGTATATAGGAAGTGTTTTATTTTTACTAGCTCCTATTATTCATTGGCTTAATAGTGGATATGGACCCATTAAATTAGCAAGTTTGAATATGTATCCTATTTTAGGAGTAGATATTGGGCTGCTTTTTCTTGCTGTATTGTGTTTTGTAGGTGCTTTTATTTTACCAAAAAGTAGAACAGAAAACAAAAAAATATGGAAGAGTATATAATGATTTTTGCTATTAAGAAATATTTGAAAGAGTTTAATTGTACGCATAAGAATGCCAATAAAATTGGATGGGTAAGAAGTATATGTGCCATTTTAGGAGGTTTATTTATCTCTTATTTTGGGTTAATTATTATTTTAAAAGTAATATTTGATGCATCAAAAGATGCACTTATAATTCCTTTATTATTCAATTCGTTTACGTGGCCATGTGTTACTATTTGGATATTTTTAAGCAGAAGTTCTAAAGTTGTGTTTTTAAGAACATTTATACCTTCTATTTTTATTGGAATGGTGTTGATTTTTATAATAGGTTAAAGGATAACAATGAAATTTATATTGATGATTATATTATGTACGAGCAGTCTTTTCTCGCACACGCTGCTTTTGAATTTAGTAGATAATAAAGATGGCTCCATTCAAATAGAAGCGGCTTTTAATACAGGACAAACGGCAGCAGGTGCTTTAGTGAAAATCCAATCCCTGTATTCAGGTAAGATACTTTTAGAACAACGTTTACCAGATGAAAGTGCAGTAAAATTTGAAATTCCATTTGAGCCATATTCTGTAATTCTAGATGGTGGAAGAGGACATAGAATAGTTAAAAAGGGTCCAGCTCCTCTTGGGGGTTTTAAAAAAGAAGTAAAAATGAGTATGACAAAACAAAAAAAAGCTTTTAGAAACAGTAATACTCTTCCTATACTTTGGAGTAGTGCTTGTATTATTTTATTATTAATTCTATTTTTTTGGATTTGGAACAGCCGCAAATTAATGTCTATGTTAAAAAATAGAACCTAGTTTAAAATGAAATAAGACTGTACTTAGGGTGTTTTTTTGAGTATAAAATACTTATTTTCTTAAAAAAAAACTATATTTTAAAAATGTAACTGTTTTTCAATTTTAATGAGATATAATTTTTAAAATCCTAAAGGATATTAATTGAATATTTTATTTAAGAAAACTACTGTAATATTATTGACACTATTTTTAACACATATATCTGCTTATTCAAAAGAATTAAAAAAAGTAACGCTTCAACTATCATGGTTTGATCAATTTCAGTTTGCTGGTTATTATCTTGCAAAAGAAAAAGGATTTTATAAAGAACTTGGTCTTGATGTAACAATATTACCTTTTGAGTTTGGAATTGACATTCCTTTAGAAGTTAGTAATGGAAGTATTGATTTTGCTATTGGACGTGAAACATTACTTTTAGAGCGAGCAAAAAATAGAAAAATTGTTGCTTTATACGCTTTATTTCAGTCTACGCCTTTAGTACTATTAAGTACAAAAGCATCTAATATAAACAGTATAAATGATTTTTCTAATAAAAATATTATGACAACAGTAAACGATGCAAGCGAAGTGTCTTTAAAAGCAATGATTCGTTCACATAAAGTAAAGTTAGACGATATTAATTTTCAGAAACACAGCCATAATATTCAAGATTTAATAGATAAAAAAACGGATGTAATTTCTGCATATATTTCAAAGTCTCCTTTTGAATTACAGAAAAAGAATATTGAATATAATATTTTTGATCCTAAAGATTTTGGTTTTGATATGTACAGTGATTTTCTCTTTACTAGTGAAGCCTTGATTAAAAAAGACAGAGAAACAATAAAACACTTTAAGAAAGCTTCTTTAAAAGGCTGGGACTATGCCTATTCTAATATTGAAGAGAGTGTTGATATTATTAAAAATAATTACAATTCCCAAGATATTTCTAAAGAAGCTTTAGTGTATGAAGCCAAAGAGTTAAAAAAACGTTCTTATTTTAATACCCATGATTTAGGGGAAATTAAAATGGACAAAATTCAAAGAATTTATGATTTGTATAATGTTATGGGTTTAATACCACAAAAGATTAATATAAAAGATTTCTACAATCCTTTGAATATAAAGAATACTATTTCATTCACACAAGAAGAGCTTGAATATATAAATAATAAAAAATATTTAAGGATATGTGTTGTTCCAAATGCTTTGCCTTACAGTGCAATTAAAAATGACAAGCATATTGGTTTTATTGCGGAT
>CAJXWI010000099.1 GCA_913062735.1 uncultured Arcobacter sp. | reverse complement strand
GCAGGCTGCAATATTTGCAGAAGTACATTGTTTATGGCAACCTTAGTTGCAGTACAACATAATGAAGAATTAAAAACGTTTTATAATAGATTAAAAGATAATGGTAAACATACTACTGTAGCTCAAATAGCAGTTATGAGAAAGATGGTGGTCTTAGCACATACTTTATACAAAAATAACGAGGTATATGATCCCCATAGATTTAAACAAATATAAAAAAAGACTATTTTTAGTTAAAAACTTTATCAATATTTAAGGTGGCAACTGTTTGACCGTTAAAAAAGGTGCTTTAATGCACGTTTTAGGGAGTTCCGCAAGTTAGAAATGTAAAATAATAAGTGAGGGAAGCTGTAAGCCTTCAACAACCGTCAGTTGCTTTCTTGTTTCTTCTTTTCAAGAAAAGAAGAAAAAAAACGAATGCGCTAGCTTTCACGAGCTCTTAACCCAGCCACTTAAAATAAAGAGAGAATATCCACTTTTAAGAGTTCTTAAAATTTTGGAGATATGATACTAAGTTCTTTATACTAAAAGCAACTCTATTTGCCTATCAATATTTTCTTTACACTCAGTTCTAGTATCAGCATCTAGTGCAATAGCTATCCCTTTTTCTTCAAAAGTTTTTGCAACTTTTATACAGTCATCAATAATTTTTGAAGCATGTATTGTTTTGATTGATTGATTTTTTGCAATTTTTAGAACATCTGTTCTTGTGACATTTAAATCTTTTCCTGCAATTGTTGTAGTATGTGCTTTCATTACACCTTTTGAATAGGTAATATCATAGGCTGGGGACAAGCTCCATTTTCCACGTCTATTCATTAAATATGCAAAGTTTTTTGCGTGGTCATCAAAATTTAAAATAAGAATATTTAATATCATTCTTTTAAAAAGTTCTTCCACATCTTCTTGAGATTTACATACATTTCGTGTAAGCATAAATAGCTGTTCATATGAGGTAGCTTTTAGAATAGAGATATCAAGATGCATTAATCCTGACGCGGTACACATATGTATTTTTTCATCATTATCGTCTCTATCAAATCTTTTTACAAGTAGATGTTTAGAGTCACCTTCATTAATTAATTGAAATTGGGCTGTATTTATTCCTATTTCTTTTGCCATAGACATAGATATGTATTCAAGTCTTGTTAAACCAATACTTCCCATATACTCATAAACTTCATCAAATTTAATAATTGCTCTTTTATATCCAAGATGTAAGTCTGTTTTATTTAATCTAATCTCATTGCTCTCATAGTTATATTGCACAAGCATTTTAGGTCGTCCACCCCCAACAGGAGATACACTTTGCCTAATATTCATTAGTGCTTCAATTGAAGAATCATCTTTTTCTAAGCCTTGTTTCATTTCCTCATATACTTCTTTTGCATTAATTGTAAGCTCAGCACTTTGTGTTATATCTTCTTCTTTTGGTAAGTATTCAATAGCTCCCATACCCCTATTTCCAATAAATGCAAGTTTATGCAAAACAGTCATTTCAAAAGCTCTAAGTCCTTTTTTTTCAAAATATCTATCAATAAAAGGCATACCATGTTTATCAGGTAAAGAATCAAAAAACACTCCTGCAACTCCATGATAAAGTCCAATTTGATCTGCATTGATATACGCATCTTTTGTTTTTGTTGTATGCAGTTTAATAGGGGATATTTCTAGTCCTTCTAATTTGAACTCTTTTTCATACTCAAAATAAACTCTTCCTTCATGCTCAATCATTGTTCCTATTTTTTTACCATAAATAAATGCATTAATTTCTTGCATGAATTACCCTTTCCTTACTCTTTTTCTTACTTTTTGATTTTTTTGATTTCTAATTTCATCAAGAGATATGTACTTTTCTTGTTCAAGCAAAACGTCTAACTTTGATGTCATATCAAGAGCAATCATAAGCTTAATAATATTTTCAAATTTTGTTGTTTTACTACTCATATAATTAGCATATGATTTAGCAGACATACCAGCAGCTTTGTATAACTCTACTTGTGTCATATTTTTTCTAACTCTTTGTTTTTCTATAAGCTCAACAAATTTTTCCATAATATCATATGGACTCATTAGTTCAATCACAATTTACCCTTTTAGTATAAATAAATCAATTTATAATGTATATTTATCCCTTTTATGCTAAATTATATCATAAATTTAGTATGTAATTCATTCTTTATCATTACAAATACTTTTCATATGATACGAAAACTTTTAATTTTCGTCCCATCTTAGGTATGAAAAAAAATAAGATTTGTTTAGAGAATAAAAGTGAACATCACTTTTATTTTTGACTTTAAAATATTTTAGTGATTTGGTAATTCTTCATTAGCATTATAATTCTTATTTAAAAGACTTTTTTTAGGTTTTATATAATGTTTATAATACCCTATTACATTGCTTACTAAAAATAAAATTTCCATAAATACAGCAGCAGGACTGTTTACAAAATAATTGTTTACTAACCAAAATGATGTTCCTATAAACATAATTATACGTAAGTGTTGATCTTCTTTACAAAAAGAAGCAACAGTATTAATAGAAGCTCCTAAAAAACTAAGAATACTTAGAAGTCCAGAATATGTAAAAAAAGTTACAGCAGAACACGCTATTAGAAATATTGTCATAAGCTTTTTAGATGTTGTAAAAATACTTGTAATAAATCTAAGTGAAGAAATAAATGCCAAAGAGGCAGCTGTATATTGTTCTAATAATATAAAGTGAATTCCTATTAATAAAGAAGCAAAAAAGAAACAAAGGATAATCTTTTTTCTCTCTTTAAATTGAAAAGACATCATGTCAAAACAAATTGCAATACCTATAATTATTTGTGATAATAAAAAACTTGTCATTCTTAGCCTATTTATTAAATTTAAGAAAATTATATCCAATTTATAGATAAAAATTAAAGTATTATTTACAGCTTTGAAAATCACCAAAATAAAATTATGAGCCATATTCTTTTAGCGCTCTTATAAGGGAGGACTTGTGCTTTTCTTTTGTCTGTAACAATTTTAATTCTTAGAAAAAGAACGAATATTCTAGCTTTCACAAGCTCTAAAAACCAGCCACTTAAAATAATATTGACATGTAAAATAGCAAGAAGTGAAAAAAATCCTTTTCTCTATATATTTTATAAAAAATGTATATTCCTTTTTGCATTTTTTTTGCACTCTTAATTATTACAATCATAAAAATAAAAAAAGGATTTAAAATGAAAAAGTTATCACTTTTTGTTTTTATTGATGGATTTGGTTGGGAAGTATACAAAAAACATGGATTTAATCTTTCAAGCATAAAAGATGCAAAACCTCTAAAAACTACTTTTGGTTTTTCTTCGGCTGCTGATCCTTCCATTCTTACTGGAAGATATCCAGATGAGCATACCCACTGGTCAAGCTTTTATTATGATCCTAAGAATTCTCCTTTTAAGTTTTTTAAATATTTATCTTTTTTACCTAAAATAATTTTTGATCGCTTTAGACCAAGACATTATTTAAGTAAATTGATAAAAATATTTTATGGTTATACCGGATACTTTGAACTTTACAGCGTGCCATTTAAATATCTTCCTTATTTTGATTATCTTGAAAAAAGAGACTATTTTGTTCCTAAGGGAATATTAAAAACAGATACCATTTTTGACTGGTGTGTGCAAAATAATATTCCTTACCATTGTTCAAACTGGAGAAAAAGTGAAACCTATAATATCAAGGTTTTAAAAGAAGAAATAGAAAAAAAAGAAATAGAATTTACCTACTTGTATCTACCTACACTTGATGGTGTTATGCATACTTATGGTACACAAAAAGATGAAACCAAAAACAAACTCTTATGGTTAGAAGATCAAATTAAAGATGTATATGAACACGCCGTTTCACATTACGATGAAGTTAGCCTTCATATTTTTAGTGACCATGGAATGTGTGATACAACAGGAAGTATTGATTTGATTTCATCTATTGAAAAAACACACTTAGAGTATGGAAAAGATTATGTTGCTATGTATGACTCTACAATGGCAAGATTTTGGTTTATGAACGATGACGCAAAAATAAAAATACAAAAAATACTTGAAGAGACAAAAGAAGGTTCTATTGTTGAACATGATGAGTTAAAAAGAATGCATGTCTTTTTTGAAGGCAATCGTTTTGGAGAAATGTTTTTTCTAACAAAACCTGGCATTTTAATCAATCCAAGTTATTTTGGCTTAAAAGTAATTCCTGGAATGCACGGTTTTCACCCAGATGATAAAGACTCCAATGCCTTGATGTTTTCAAGTACAAAAATAGATGAAGAGATTAACAGCATTACAGATATTAGAAAAGTAATGGAAAAAGAGATTAAAAATGAAAAACAATAATATTGATAATAATTTTATAATTAACCCTTATTATTATTTAAAAGTATTAAGATATAAGTCCCTGCTTATTTTATTAATCACCTTAGCTTTTTTAGTAGCAGGTTTATATCTTTCAAAAAATCTAATTCATGCAAAATATACTGCAACTGCAAAATTAATCAGATATGACAAAAAAATATCTATGCCAAGGGATGTACCTTATAAATTCCAAAACTTTAATTATGACACTGCTTTACAAACAATACGAACCAGAAAAAACCTGACAGAAGTAATCCAAAAATTAAAACTTAATACTACCGTTGAAAAACTTTATTCCGCTTTTGAAATAAAAAGAGGAAGAAATTCAGACATTATAGAAATTAGATATACAAACAAAGAAATTAAAAAAGCGGTAAAGGGTGCAAATGTACTGAGTGAAATATTTTTAAAAAACTTTTATGAAGTACAAAATGCAGCGACAAAAGAGATATATAAATACTATCGTAGTGAAAAGAATAAAATACAAAAAAATATTGATATTTCACTGTATAAAAAAGAGAGCTTTATTAAAGAACATAAAGTACTATCAATAGAAATACAAAAAGACTATAAATACAAACAGTTAAATGAAATCGATTTGGCTCTTATTGAAGCAAGAGTTGCTAAAAAAGAATTTGCCACAAAAGTGGAAGAAATAAAAAGAAGTTTAAATAATATTCCTTTGCAAGTTCAACTAAAATATACAGTACGCTCAGCCAATAAAAAGAGCTTAGAAAATAAGAAAAAAGAATTAAGAAAATTAAGACAGAGATATACTTTATTAAATCCAAAAGTAAAAAAAGTAACAGATGAAATTTTGGCAATGGAAAAAGAACTGTTTAATAAAAGTAATAAAAAAACAATAGCCGATGAAACAACATTTGGAAATAATCCAGTCGTAACGGCCCTGCTAATTGAAGAATCTAAAAGTAGAATAGGAATAATATCAAGTTATACAAGAATAAAAAACTTAATACAACAGAGAGGCCTAATTCAAGAAGAAATCAAAAATTTAAATAATTTAGAAAAAAAATTCGAATTAATACAAAATGCTTTAAATCAAAATCTGGCCTTAATGGCAAAAGTAATAAACAGATTAAATGAAGTAAAAATGGCTTTAGAATCATCTTTAGAAGATTTTAAATTCTTAGAATTTGCAAGTCCTCCTAAGTATGCACAACCTACTTATAAAAAAGCAATAATCATCTTTTTTGGATTTATGGGTTTATCCCTAAGTATTGCAAGTATTTTATTATTGGAGTTTTTTAATAACAAAATCAAAGAGAGTTTTGATTTAGAAAAAAGATTTAATATAGAAGTATTAGGAACATTATTGGATGAAAAAGAAAAAAGTGATTTAAATATTAAATATTATATGCATTTTTTTGACACCTTTATAAATGCTTGTAAGAAGTTTGAAAAACCAACAAGCGTTTTATTTGGAAGTGATGTTGCAAAAACGGGGAAAACATTCATAATAGAGAAATTAATTTATCTTTTATCTCGTCAAAATAAAAAAGTGCTGTTTATTCAAAGCATAAAACAAAGTAAAGAAGAAGTTAAAAATGCCCTTCTTAATGAGGCTTTTTTCTATGGAAAAGACATAAACTATTCATTATTCAATAAAATAAATGACAAGGTAGACAAAGCATATATTTTGATAAATGAAAAAAACAATTATGATTTAGCAGACCTACAAAGTTTAGAGAAGTTCTTTACTTCTTTAAAACAAAGTCACTATGACTATATATTTTTAGAAATCTCGAACAGTTATTCTAATCCATTTCTTTTTTCTTCTCTTGCTAATTTTACTTCTTTTAGCTGTTTAGTATGTAAATACAGATTCTCAAGTAAAAAAGATCTAGCAGAATTGATTAAAACTATGAGAAAAAAAGGAATCAAAAATATAAAAGGAGTTCTCAATGTTATACATAAAAAATATATTTAAGTTTCTATTCTTTTCATTCTTGTTCGTTTCTTTTGTAGGCTGTATTCCCAGTCCAAAACCGCAAATAACTCTGCTTAAAAAAGAAATAAATATGAAAGAAAAAAAATCTCTAAGTGTGATTGGGGAGGAAGAAAAGTATGTATTAATAGAAAAAGATTTTGACATTTTATATCAAGGAAAAAGTGAAAATGAAATTAAAGAGGAACTTCTACTTTTACATATCAATAAAAAAGAAAATTACAAGATAGGACTTGGGGATAAGTTTAATATTTTTGTTTATGGGGAACCTGAATTAAATATAAAAGGTGCTGTCGTTAAACCCGATGGAACAGTGACCTTGCAACTTGTGGGGGATGTGAAAATTGCGGGAATGAGTATAAATGAGGCCATGAAAGAACTTTCAAAAAAGCTTAAAAAATATTTAATTAATCCCATAATTTCCCTTGTTCTTTATGAATTAAAAAGTGAAAGTTTTACTATTTTAGGAAAAATAAATGAACCAGGAACCTATGCAATTACAAACAATAGCAAAGTCATAGATAGTATTGCCATTGCACAAGGTTTATCCATTGGTATTTTTGAAAATAATACGGTTGAGTTGGCAAATTTGGAGCATGCATATATAAGAAGAAATCATAAAGTATTGCCTGTAAATTTTATTGAGTTAATTAGAAAAGGAAATCCTTTGCATAATATTCCATTAAAAGATAAGGATTATATTTATATTCCTTCTGCTTTAAACAGCGAGGTTTATGTGCTTGGAGAAGTAGAAGAACCAGGGCATTTTGGTTTCAAAGAAAACATGAGCTTACTTCAATTAATCACCTATGCAAAAGGATATAAAGCAAATGCCAATATAGATGAAGTAGCCATTATAAGAGGAAATCTAAGTAATCCTACTGTTTATATATCAAACTTACAAGACATAATAGAAGCAAAACAAACAGATTTTAGAATTAAACCAAATGATATTGTTTTTGTACCTTCGAGTACATTGGGCGATTGGAATAGTATTTTGGCACTTATTATGCCAAGTTTAGATGCTGTTTTAAATACATTTCTATTTCGAGAAATTGTAAAAGGAGATTAAGATGAAAAATTTATTTACATTAATAAAAGAGGATATTTCTATGTTTAGAAATAAAGATACGCTTGGGGTAAAGGATTATTTTATGATACTAAATCCAAGAATGTACCCCATTGTTTTGTTTCGTATTTCTTCTTTCTTTCAAGAAATGCATTTAGGAATAATAGCCAAAATAATTTCAACAATTAATTTTGTTCTTTTTGGCTGTGACATTGCAAGAGGTGCAACAATACAAGGAGGTTTATATCTTCCCCATCCAAGTGGAGTGGTTATTGGAGAATATGCAATCATTGGACACAATTGTATTATTCATCAAGGTGTTACACTAGGAGATAGAGGAGAAGAACACGAAACCTCAAATCCAACCTTGGGTGATTATGTAGAAATTGGAACAGGAGCAAAAATTCTTGGAAAAATTCTTATTAATGACTACACAAGAATTGGTGCAAACAGCGTAGTGCTTAAAGATACACCTAAGTATTCAGTAGTAGTTGGTATTCCAGCAGTTGTTATTAAATACAGAGAAGTAATGTAAAGGACGTTTATGACTG
>CAJXWI010000098.1 GCA_913062735.1 uncultured Arcobacter sp. | reverse complement strand
TTTAGAATCAATCGCAAAAACATAATTTACCAAATTTACATCTAAAAAAGGAGTTCTAACCTCAAGCGAGTTAGCCATTGAAATTTTATCAACTTTTGATAAAAGTGCTTGTCCTAACCAGACTTTCATATCAGCATAAGACATCCAATCAACGGGGTCACTCTTCGGTTTATCTTTTTTATAAGTAGGTCTTTTAACAAACAATCGTTTGATTTGAATATCTGTATATATCTCACCAAAACTATTGTACAAGGTTTCTTTTTTAACTATTCGTCTTAAGTACTCACTCTCTTTTGTATTGTTTTGCAAAGCAGAAATAATGGAATTTAAAAATTCGTTCTGACCTATTTTCAAACTCTCTTGAAACTCGTAATACTTAAGAAACTTTGCATAATTATCATAACCTAAAAACAGTTCATCACTGCCCTCTCCACTTAAAACCGTTTTAATTCCCATCTTATTAATCTTTTTAGTTAAATGATATAAAGGAATAGCAGCAGCATCAGCATGAGGCTCTTCTAAAGCTTCAAATACCTCTTCTAATGAATCTATAAAGTCTTTTTGCCCTATTTCTAAAGGATGGTGCTCTGAGCCAATATGTGAAGCAGCCGTTTTCGCATATTCTAATTCATCATAGTTTTTATATTCTTTGTATCCGACAGAAAAAGTGTGTATCTTTTTGCCTGATATTTTGGTGTATAAGGATGAAATTAAAGAACTATCAATCCCACCACTTAATAAGGAACCTACTTCGACATCACCAACTAATCGTCTATCAACAGCTTTAATTAACTCATCTTCAATGCCTTTTAAAGCTTCATCTTCATCTTTATATCGTTTATAGGTATTGATTTTGTAATATTTTTTTACAGTGCAATTGTTATTGATATTTTCATATACTAAAAAAGAAGATGCTTCTAATTTTTTAATATCTTGATAAAAAGTATTCTCGCCTAAAGGAACAAAATATTGTAGGTATTGAGCTAAGGCAATCTTATTTAATTTTGGTTTTTTAGCTAATAAAGCAAGTATAGACTTAAGTGAGGATGAAAAAATAAACTGTCCCTCTTTTAGGTAATAAAAAAATGGTTTTTTTCCATAACGATCACGTGCGCAAAAATATTTATTTGATGTTTTGTCAAATAAACAAAAAGAGAACATACCATTTAATTTATTTAAAAAATCTATTCCGTATTTCTGATATAAACGAATTATCACTTCTGAATCAGAGCTCGTAATACAGTTAAGATTTTCTTCAAGAATTAATTCTTTATAATTGTATATCTCTCCATTAAAAACAAGAATTAAATCATCAAAAAGCATGGGTTGATTTGCTTCATTATCTAAGTCAATAATAGCTAAGCGGGTATGCGCAAAAGTATTGTTTTCATATATAGATTCACCCGTATTATCAGGCCCCCTACTCTTAATATGAGTGATAGCCTCTTTTAGAGAAGAAGAGGTAAAATTAAAACCTAAAATTCCACACATCTAAGAAACTTTAAAAAAATGATTTATGATTAAAAGATAAACATAAATAAGTGCAACAAAAACTATGGAACTTAGTAAAATACTAAAAGTAGCATCAATAGGATTTCTATTAAATAAAGATGCCAAATTAACATTATTAATCGCCAAAGGAACCATTAATTCTAAGAATATAATTGAAGCTAAAAAGGGTTCAACTTCAAAATAAACCAAACCAATTAAACCTACAAGAGGTAAAATAATATGTTTAAATAAAACAATATTAAGACTTAATTTCCAATTTGCTTTTTTAATTGAGATTTGGCTCATGAAAATACCAAAAACAATTAATTGCATAACAATAGCAGTGTATGCAGCCATAGTAAAAACTTTATCAAAATGCATATTTAGAGTAAAATCAAAATAATTAAATAAAATTGCAAAAAAAGTAACTGTAATTGCAGGTATTTTAAAAATATTTTTAAGTGCTTTTAAAAACGAAAATTTTTCGCCAGCTAAAAAATATACTGAGAATATAAAAATAAAAAAAATATTTGCTATATTTAAAATTGAAGTATAAGGTACTGAAGATACCCCAAATAAGGCAATACCTAAGGGAATACCTAAGTTTCCAGTATTTCCAACAAGTGCTGAAGATAAAAAGAGTGCTTTATCATTGCTGTTATCAAATACAAAACGAACATAAAATAAGGCCATGATAAGTACTAAAAAAATAGCGGAAAAATATATTAGTGGAGAAATAAAAAAATCAAAGTTTAGTTTTTCTCTTGTTAAACCCCAAAAAACAAGTATTGGTTGTAAAAAATACAAACTTAATAAAACAAAACTTTTTTCGTGAATGTCATCTTTAAAAATTATTTTTAATAAATACCCAATAATAATAAGTAAGTAAATGGCGGCAACGGAAGTAAGAGCTTCTATAAAAGATCCTTTATAATAATTAAAGGATTTTAACATAAAAGCCCTAAAGCCCTTTTGCAAATAGGATTAAGACATAATACCTTTAATCATAAAAAATACACTAGCAGACAGAAGAGCAGCTGCAGGAACAGTAATAACCCAAGCAGCAATAATTTTTTTAACTGCATCCCTTTTTACATATTTTACACTTTTAGCAGATTTAAATTGTTTTTTATCTTCTTTAACAACTTCAATATTATTATCAATTAATTTGTATAATTCAACAATTCTTTGATAATCACTTTTTGATTTTTTTTCAATGTTTTCAATTTTAAAAAGTTCAGATTCTAAAGAGTTTAATATCTTTTTATCTCTTTTAAGTCGTTTTCTCATTTGTGAAATCATTTTACTCTCAGAAGAATCTAAGTACTCACGTAAAAAACCAACTCCGAATACTCCTCCCACTGCAATATGAGTAGAAGAAACAGGAAGTCCAAGTTGAGATGCAATTATAACAGTAATAGCAGCAGCCATAGCTATTGAGAATGCTCTTACTTGATCAAGCTCAGTAATTTCGCTACCAACTGTTTTAATAAGCTTAGGACCATACAGTGCTAAACCAACAGCAATACCTAAAGCCCCTATTCCCATAATCCAAAATGGAATTTCTACTTTAGAAGATACTCCCATATTAACAACTGCGTCATTAATTGCTGCCAAGGGGCCAATAGCATTAGCAACATCATTCGCACCATGAGCAAAAGAAAGTAAAGCAGCAGCAAAAATTAAAGGAATAGTAAACAGAGAATTCACTTGAACTCTTGAATTCTCAAGTTTTAAAGCAGCTTTTTCAATAAATGGTTTCACAATAACAAAAACAATAACAGCAATTATTAATGCAATTCCAGCAGCAGACAATAAATCAAGTTTAATTAATTTCTTTAGTCCTTTTAAAATTAAATACGTTGAAAAAACAAAGGTCATAACTGAAATCAAATAGGGAACTATAATCTTTGCACTTTGAACCATGTCTTTTTTATACATAATTTTTTTCTTAATAAAAAACAAAAATGCAGCAGCAATAATACCACCTAATAAAGGAGAGATAACCCAAGACGCAGCAATTTTTGCCATTGTACCCCAAGCAACAATAGAAAAACCAGCAGCGGCAATACCAGCTCCCATAACTCCCCCCACAATGGAGTGAGTAGTAGAGACAGGTGCTCCAATTGCAGTTGCGAAATTAAGCCAAATTGCAGCAGATAATAAAGCAGCAGACATTACCCAAATAAACACTTCAGGATCAGATATTAAAGCAGGATCAATAATTCCTTTTTTAATTGTTTTTACAACATCTCCACCAGCAATAAAAGCACCCAAGGCTTCAAACACAGCAGCAATAATAATTGCCCACATCATAGTCATTGCTTTAGATCCAACAGCAGGACCTACATTATTAGCAACATCATTCGCACCAATATTCATAGCCATATAAGCACCAAATACTGCTCCTAAAACTAAAAAGGTGTTATTAGGTAAACCCTCATGAGTGGTATATGACCAAAAGAATACTAAAACTATAAAGAGTAGTGCCAAAGAAAACTTAGCAAATGCGGATAATGAAGTGCTTGTAACTGTATCAATTTTATTGATATTCAAAATAAACCTTTTTGTAACTGTTATGTAACTAAATATTCGTAGGATTATAATGGAATTTACTTTATAAAAAACTTAAAAAAAACTTAAGCATATATGACTAAAGGCCCTATTTTGTGTAATTTCTCTATATAATATTCTTATTTTTTTTAATGAATGTTCAAATAAAAAGTGAATATTTTAAGAAGGATATGTAAATAATAATATAAGGAGTGTTAAAGAAGGAAAAAGTAGAGATAAGAGAGGATAAAAGAGGGATTAACCTCTTGAATCTCTTGAACCGTTTCTAGAAGAGTTTCTAGAACCACCGTCTCTTGAACCACCTCTTGAACCACCGTCTCTTGAACCGCCTCTTGATCCACCACGATTTCTATTTCTAAAGTGACCACGTCCACCTGAACGTCCATCATCTTTTTCAGTTTTCATTCGCTCGAATAATCGCTCAATATCACCTTCAGATTTTCCGATGTAGTTTTTACCAGCTACTGTAGCTTCTTCACTTAACATAGATGCAAGTTTATAAGCAATAGTTGATAAATCATATTCTTCTTTTAACATTTCAACGATTTTCATTCCAGCATCAAAACCTTCTTGATCTTTAATTTTTTCAACTAAAGAAGAAGTTTTTTGATCTCTTACAAGATTGATATTTGGAACAACTTTAGCTTCTAATGTAGAACCTGTAGTTTTTTGAATTCTTTGAATCATTCTAAACTCATGTGGAGTTACAATAGAAACAGCAGATCCTTTTTTACCAGCTCTTCCTGTTCTTCCAATTCTATGTACATAAGACTCAGAATCAAATGGTAAGTGGTAATTAAATACGTGAGTAACATCGTTTACATCAAGTCCACGTGCTGCAACATCAGTTGCAATTAATACTTCAACGTTTGAACGTTTAAAAGCTCTAATTGCTTCTTCTCTTTGTCTTTGCTCCATATCACCATGTAATGCTTTTGCACTGTAACCTTGAGATACTAAATAAGTAGATAATCTATCAACTTCTTTTTTAGTTCTACAAAAGATTATAGATTTACTTGGATTCATAAAATCATATAATCTAATTAAAGCATCATCTCTTTCATATTCATCAACTACATAAAACGATTGAGAAATATTATCATTTGTAATATTCTTTTGCGTTAATGTAATAAATTCTGGTTCTTTTAAAATAGTTTTTGCTAAGTTTTTAATAGCAGTTGGCATAGTTGCAGAGAATAATAATGTTTGTCTCTCTTCAGGCATAAATGTAAAAATTTCTTTAATATCATCTAAGAATCCCATATCTAACATCTCATCCGCTTCATCTAAAACAACAAAAGAAGGTTTAATCTTGATTTTTCCTGTTTTTAATAAATCAATGAATCTTCCTGGAGTTGCTACAATAATACCAGCCGTTTCAATATGTTTTAATTGTCTAGAGTAAGCTTGCCCACCATAAACAGTAGCAGTAGAAATACCTAAAAATTTTCCAAATCTAAAAATTTCATCTGAAACTTGCATAGCAAGTTCTCTAGTAGGACAAATAATAACACCTTGAACACCTTTTTCTTTCTTCATCATATTTAAAATAGGAAGTCCGAATGCTGCAGTTTTACCTGTACCTGTTTGTGCTTGCGCAACAATATCTTTTCCCTTTAAAACGATAGGGATCGCTTGTTCTTGTATAGGACTAGGTTCTGTAAACCCTGCCTCATCAATTGCTTTGTGTAAGTCTTTTTGAAAATCAAATTCACTAAAAGTCATATTTTACCTTGTATATTTTTTTGATATACACGTATATATAAGCTTCAATAAACAAAAACAAAAATGTTCTATTAAGCAATCGCCATTTCTAGGGAATTATAGTATATAAATGTGTATATTTTGGGGATTATATCTAATTTAATATTAAATTAAGCTTTTATATTTGTAGTAAATTAAAAATAGGCCTTTGCCTATTTTTAAATATCGTCTAAACTTTTGTAGTTCTCTAAGTATTTAGTATCGTAGTTATTCGCGATAAAATCTTCATTTTCCATCATTTTAATATGAAAAGGTATAGTTGTTCTAATACCAGTAACTTCAAATTCATTTAAAGCTCTTTTCATAATATTTATGGCTTTATTTCTATCTCTTCCCCAAACAATCAGTTTCCCAATCATTGAATCGTAGTATTGAGGCACAACATAATTAGTATACACATGGCTATCAACTCTTACGTTTCTACCGCCTGGTACCATCCATTGCGTGATTTTTCCTGGACTTGGTAAAAATGAGTTAGGATCTTCAGCTGTAATTCTACACTCGATTGCATGACCTCTAAATTTGATACTCTCTTGTGCAGGAAGTTTTTCTCCTTCTGCAACACGAATCATCAATTCAATTAAATCCAAACCAGATACCATTTCAGAAACAGGATGCTCAACTTGCAATCTTGTATTCATTTCCATAAAATAGATATTTTGTTTATCATCTGCTAAGAATTCAAAAGTACCAGCCCCTTCATATTTTAAATATTTTGTAGCTTTTACTGCAACTGCATGTAATTTTACTCTTGTATCTTCGTCTAAAAGAATAGCAGGAGATTCTTCAATTACTTTTTGATGACGACGCTGTAAAGAACAATCTCTCTCACCAATATGAATAGCATTTCCATGTGAATCCCCAACAACTTGAACTTCAATATGACGTGGATTGTTAATGAATCTCTCTAAATACATAGAACCATCTCCAAAAGCAGCTAAGGCTTCAGAAGAAGCAGCCATATATAACTGTTCAAAATCTTTCTCAGAAGAAATCAATCTAAGACCTCTACCACCACCACCAGCAGAGGCTTTAGCCATAATTGGGTAACCAATTTCTTTTGCAATAACTTTTGCCTCTGCAACAGAATTAATAGCACCAGTAGAACCTGGAACAACAGGAACACCTGCTTTTATCATTTCTTCTTTTGCTTTAGATTTATCAGACATTCTCTCCATAACTTCAACAGAAGGCCCAATAAATTTAATATTATGTAAACGACAAATCTCAACAAAATCTTTGTTTTCTGATAAAAAACCATATCCAGGAAAAATTGCATCACAACCTGTCATTTCAGCTGCTGCAATAATAGCTGGGATATTTAAATATGAATCAGCAGATCTAGGAGCACCTATACATACAGCTTCATCCGCATGTTTTAAATAAGATGCTTCTTTATCACCAGAACTGTATACAGCAACTGATTTTTTTCCCATTTCTCTTATGGTTCGTACTGCTCTTTGTACAATTTCACCACGGTTTGCAATTAGTATTTTTTTAATTTCTGCCATAACGAGCTCTTATAGTTTTTCTACAACAAATAAAGGCATATCGTATTCAACTGGATTTCCATCTTCTACTAATATTTTAAGGATTTTACAGTCAAATTCAGCTTCCACTTCATTCATAATTTTCATAGCTTCTAAGATACATAAAGTTTGACCTTTAGATACAGTGTCTCCAACTTTTACAAAATTACTAGCTTCTGGTGACGGAGATGCATAAAATGTTCCAATCATTGGAGCATCAATAGTATCACCTAAGTTTTCTTCAGGAGCAGAAACATTAGCAACACTTGCAACAACAGGGGCAGCAATAGCAGCAGCAACTGGCGCTACAATAGGAGCTGAAGTTACAACAGTAGCACCTTCAAAACCTTTTTGTAATGCAATTTCAAAGTTTTCATCTTTAACTTTTAGCTTATTTAGTTCACTTTTATCAAATACTCTGATTAATTCTTTTATCTCTTTGAAGTCCATATCTAGCCTTTTTTTCTCTAAATTTTTGTTATAATACAGTATTATTAATTATATACAAATAAAACAAAATGGCTATTATTTAGCAAAATGGGCCAAAATATGAAGAAATTCACCTATTATGTGCTAATTCTAGACAGAAATAGAAGAAAATAACGTTTTTATAAAAAAT
>CAJXWI010000097.1 GCA_913062735.1 uncultured Arcobacter sp. | reverse complement strand
AGTAAGATAATTAACATTTTTTGCTCCCGCATGAATTAAGATACAATTTTCTTTAATATCTTTACTTAATTTTACAGTAAACTTTGCTTTTCCATAATCAGTAGATAAGATAAGTTCATCTGCATCACTGAAAGGTGAAGAAGAGTGAAAATAGGCGTAATTGTCAATTTTAAATTGTGAGTTTAAAGAATTTTTTCTTTTTCCAGTAATCAAATAATATTGATCTTCTTCTTTATCTTCATACAAAACAGATAAATGCAAACATATAAGATTTTTTAATTTTTTTAACTCTTTTATTTCTGGTAATTGATGCAAGTGAGTAGCAAATAAAAATAACGCTTCAAGTTTTGCAAGTTTTAAAATGGAACTAGCAACTATACTTACCCCACTCATTGTTTCCGTACTGTGAGAGATTTCATCTCCTAAAACAATTGAGCGTTTTGTGGCTCTGTTAAATATATTTTTAAGTTCCAACATCTCAACTGCAAAAGAAGATAAACCTTTTGCTATATTATCAGCTCCAGAAATTCGTGTAAAAATAGAATCAAAAATTGAGAAACGCATGGATTTAGCAGGTACAAAAAAACCTGCCTGTGCTAAAACAACTGCAATTCCAAGCGATTTCATTAATGAAGATTTTCCAGAAGAATTAATACCATAGAGTAAAATACCATGCATTTTATTATCAAAGATATTTATAGGATTAGAGTTTTTAATAATAACATTGTTTTTATACTCTTCACTAGCAAGTCCAAGTTCCCCTAAAATAATGTCATTAGGTACATAAACACCCTGCTCTTCATTGGCTTCAATAATTGGATGTCTTAACTCAATAACTTCAATAAAGTTTTCTTTATCTTGTGTTTTAACAATAATAGGACACACATAATTGTATTTTTTAGACGTTTTGATATTAGATACAGTTAAGTCTATTTCTGCAATAAATAACACCAATTCTTCTAATAAAGAAGCGAATTTTTTCTCAAATTCAAGTACTTTTTCTTTGAATACAAGTTTATTTAATTCGATTATTTTTCTTAAATTATGAACATATTTATCAGAAATATCATCGCTTAATTTATTTGATATTTTAACTGAATTCGTTTGAATTTTAATTTTAAAATCTTTAAATAAAAGTAAGTCGTCATCAATAATCAAATGAGAGTTTAATAAATCCTCTTTTATTAAATTAAATCTGCTTTTAGTAAGCCCTAAATAAAAACCTTCTTTATCCAGGCGATTAATACTTACATAAGAGCTGTCTTTATTTTTAACAAAAGATAAAATATGTGCTTTTATACGCTCCAACTTTTCTTTTAAAATATCATTTTCTTTCATTAGTGCATCAATATTAGAATTAATACCTTCACATACCATATTATGCTCAACATCTTTTAGCATATATTTTCCAGAAATACTTAAATCAAAAGTTGAATCAATTGAATCTATAAAAATAGCCAATTCAGCAGAGCTACAAGGAGAGCTAAAGAATTTATAATTTTCCATAAATTTAACAATTTCTTTTATGCTTAGGAGTGAATCGTATAAATAATTTAACTCAAAAGGATGGAGTCTTGATAGTTTTATTCTTCTTGTTAAGCGTTCAATATCATAAATATTCGCAAGCTCTCCTTCAATTGGACCATGATAATCATAAAGTTCTTTAGACAAAGCGAAACGTCTTAATAGCTCTTTTTCATCTTTCACAGGATGAGAGAGCCTTTCTTTTAATAAGCGTTTTCCCATAGCAGTAGAAGTATTATTGATTAGTTTAATCAGTGAGGGATTATTGTTACTCTCAATTATATTTAATTGTTCTAGGGCATTGTTTCCTAAATATATATACCTTGACACATCTAATTTTATAGGAAGGGAAAGTTTTTGAATAATCTTATCATCGTGTGAAATAACAAAATCAATTAAAGAAGCTAATGCTTCTGTACTTAAAGGTACTCTTTCCATATCTAGATGCTCAATTGAGGTTAACAATGATTCTATATTAAAAACATTTTTAAACAACTCATTTTGATATACAATTTTTGGTCTAAAAGCATTCACATGAAAGGTTTTTAAGCTAAGTTCTAAATAATCAATAATTTCTTTTTGATTAATACTCTTATCTGTAAAATTTAGAATAACTTCATTGGTTTTATGCATATTCATATAATTAAAACATTCATCTAGCGCATAATATTTATCTTCACTTGTTCCATGAACTTCATTGTAATAACACTTTCCAGTTGTTACATCAATCGCAGCATAGCCTAAAGAGAAAATATCTTTATTACAATCAATGCATAAAGAAGTAATATTATTTTCATCTTGATCTATAACAAAATCAAAATTAGTACCAGGGCTTACAACCGTATCTAAATAGCGTGAAACATTAGGAGGTGTTCCTCTTTGTTTAATAATTACTACTGTGTATTTTTGTTCAGCAATTATTCTTGCTAAGTGTTTATCAAAAGCAATGGCAGGAACACCTGCCATTATTGGATTTTCAGCTGAATTTTCTAAAATAGTTTTATTTTTACGTGTTAATTGAATATTTAAAAGTTCTGCAATTTCTTTGGCTTTTCCAATTTTTACTTCATCATTATTAATTTCATAAACTTCAAAAAATGTACCTATTTCAATTAGAACAACAGTATTGTTTCCATATTTTTCTTCAAGCAGTTTTTGCAGTTTAAAATAAGTAAGGGTTAAAAGGGTTTTTTTATCATCTAATAATTCTTGAACTTCTTCTTTTAACATTATCTTCTTACTCCTGTATACGTTCTAATTATTTCTCGTTGTTTTTTACTTAATTTAGCTTCTTCATGAAATAATAAATAAGAAGCCAAAGGCATAGAAGAATACACTTTTTGGTATATTCTTTTTAACTTCTTTTCTTTTTCTTCTTTTGTATAATCGCTCCAAAGAGAAAAATTAAGCGCTATTCTTCCTTCATTCACATTCTGAGATATAAACCAGGACATGGGAGCAATTTTACTGTATGAAGGCCACTTCGTTTCATAAGAATGACAATCATAACATGAAGTTCTTAACATCATCATTATATTTTTAGGTGTAGAGATTTCTTTAGTTAAAATATATGCATGATTATTTTGAGAACTTGGAATAAATTGTATTAGAATCATTATAACTATAAAAATAAGTACTGTTTTTTTCATTATTTCTCTTCATTTAGCCTGAAAAAAACTTAGATATACAAATCATATACTCTTTTTACATCTTGAATAAATACAGGCACTGAAATATTTCTCCCAATTCTTTTAAACTCTTTTGAATCAAAATAAACTAAGATTGTTGGTAAAGAAAATACCGTAAAATGGCTTGTAAGTTCTTTATGCACATCTGTTTGTACTTCACATAATTTAATATTGGGTAATTCTTTTGTAAAAGCATCTATAATCTTAGGTTTTAAAGCATGACAAATACTACAATTTACACCTGAAAAATATATTAATACAGGTTTCCCTGTAGAAATAATAGCCTTCATTTCATCTAAAGAATCAACTTGATGCATGTTCTTCTTCATACTCTTTATCATCAATTTTTGGATCTTTATGATCTTTTCTGTTTTCAAAGATTTCATGTCTTGATAAAGAAATACCTTTCATATGACTTACTGGAAACGCAAAAGCTATTCCCTTACCTGTTGTTGTAATATGAAGTGAGTGAATAATTGATTTAATAACACTGTTTACCATACCTTGAGGTAAAATAAACAATAATAAAGCATCATTGGCATCAAAAGAAGTTCTATAGAAGTTATTCATTTGACCAAGTCCCATTCCATCTGCTCTCAATACTGTAACTCCAGAAGCTCCTGCTTTACTTGCTGCTTGAATAGCATCCACTTTTTTATCACTGGGTACAATAATAACTACCACTGAAAAATCCATTGGCATTGAATGTCGTCTGTCACTACCATCAATATTAATGGTTGATAAATCCATATTCTCAGCATCAACTAAAGTATCTCTTAATATATTAGCAGCTTCAATTTCAGTATCTGATTTAACACCAAGTTTTTCACTTAATATTCCGTAAACCATGACAGTAATCATTGGAAATAATGAAGCAAATGCGATCAATCCAAAACCATCAATTAAAGGACTACGTCCATCAATATTAGAAGCCAAACCAATACCAAGGGCAGCAACTAATGGTACAGTAATAGTTGACGTAGTAACTCCTCCTGAATCATAGGCAATTGGGATAATATATTTAGGAGCAATAAACGTTAAAATAATTACACATAAATATCCGACAATAATGTAATAATGAATTTCTCCTCCATTAACAATTCTAAAAGAACCTAAGGCAATCCCAATAGCTACACCTAAAGCAACAAATAAACGTAAGGCAAAATCATTAATTTTACCATCAGATATTTCTTTTGCTTTTTTGGCAATTGCCATTAAGGCGGGTTCTGCCATGGTAGTTGAAAATCCAATAGTAAATGCAAATGCATAAATAATAAGTACTGAAGAACCTTGGGTTAATTGATAGGCCATTTTCTCACCTAAAGAAAATAATCCAAGCTCAAGTCCCAAAATAAATGCATATAATCCTAATATTACTAAAGCAAAACCAATTAATACTGTATTTAAATTAGGAATTCTTTTTTTAAGCACTCCGTATTGAAAAAACATTATAATTGCCAAAATCGGCAATACATCTTTTGCAACAGCAATAATACCTTCAACTAGCGATATTAAAGTGATATCTGTAGGTGAAGAAACACTTGATTGAACTGCAATTTGAACTACTTCTTTTGCATCTACTAAATTGTATACAGCAATACCATACACTTGAACAAATATCATTGGGGTTAAAGAAGCAAATGCAATTAAACCAAAACCATCAATAACTGGATTTCTTCCTTTAATAGAAGAAGCAAGACCAATACCAAGAGCTGCAACAAGTGGTACTGTAACAGTAGAGGTGGTAACTCCACCTAAATCATAAGCAAGTCCAATAATCTCTTTGGGTGCAAAAAAAGTAACACTTACAACTAATACATATCCAAAGATAATGTAATAGTGTATTGGGTGGCCTTTAATAATTCTAAAAACACCCAACATAATAGCAAAACCAACAGAGCCAGCAACAACCAAACGAAGGACTGTTGCATCAATTCTACCAGCAGAAATACTTGCAGCTTTATCTGCAATCACAGATAATGCAGGTTCTGCTATGGTGGTTCCAAACCCAATTAAAAACCCAAAAATCAGTATCCATGTTGTCCATCCAGATTTTGCAAAATCTCTTGCTAAGCCTTCACCAACAGGAAAAATCCCTATTTCAAGACCTTGCAAGAAGATTGCTAAACCAATTCCAACAATTATCAAGCCAATGACAGTAGAAACCCAATCCTCTGGTACACTTTGGATAATTACTAATTGAAAAAATAGTATTACCATTACAATTGGAATTAAATCTCTAAATGATTCTTTTAATAATTTTAAAAAAAAGTTAAATTGCATCATGATTCTTAAATCTCCTTATTATTATTTATTGATTCAAGGCATATAGAGGCTTTAAAGCAAGCTTTATAGAACAAGTCAAGAAAAATAATTATTATTAATTAGCGTTAATCATACAGTTTTATTTCATATATATTACTGAATTTCTTAAAAAAGTTATTTATTCATAAGGAAGTAGTACATTTATTGTTTAAAAAGAAGGTAATTTTATACCTTCTTTTATTAAATTTGGTGAGTTGCTTTTGGTTTTAGTCTTTCTTTTTGTGAGACGTAAGAATTTACCGCACCCAAATATGCTTTGGCAGTTGCAAGCATAGTATCAATACTTAGTCCATGTCCTACAATTGAAGGAGAATTTTCATCAAAAGATACTCGTGTAATAACTTTAGCTAAAGCATCTTTTCCTTCACTTACTGAAATTACTTTATAATCTTCAAGTTTTCCAGAAAATCCAGTTAATCTATCAATAGTTTTAAAAATTGCATCCATTGTTCCAGAACCAATATTTGCATCTTTTAAAATATCATCATTATGTTTAATAGATATTGCTGCCATTGGAAAACCGTTGGTACAGTCAGAAATTTGCAAGTCAATTAACTCATACGTTTGATCTTGGTTCAATGATTCATCCGTAATTAACATTCTAATATCATCATCGGTAATTTCTTTTTTCTTATCTGCTAATATTTTAAATCGCTCAAATGCAGCATTTAATTCACTGTCCGTAGTATTGTCAAAACCTAAGTTATCGATTTTATCTCTAAAAGCAGCACGACCAGAGTGTTTTCCCAAAATCAATGTTGAATCTTTAAATACACCTACGTCCTCAGGTCTCATAATTTCATAAGTTTCTTTGTTTTTTAACATACCATCTTGATGAATTCCACTTTCATGAGAAAATGCATTTTTCCCAACTATTGCTTTATTCTGCTGTGGTTCAACCCCCGTAATTGTTGCAATTAATCGTGAACTTGGGTAGATTTCAACCGTATTAATACCTGTATATAAACCTTTGAAAACGTCTTGTCTTGTTTTAATAGCCATAACTGCTTCTTCTAAAGCAGAATTTCCAGCTCTTTCACCTAAACCATTAAGAGTCACTTCAATTTGTCTTGCACCATTTAACACACATTCCAAAGTATTGGCAGTTGCAAGACCTAAATCATTGTGATTGTGCACAGATATAATTGCACGGGAATTAGCATACGTTACCAATTCTTTTACCATTGCGCCTAATTCATTTGGTAATCTATATCCAACAGTATCTGGTAAATTAATCGTACCCGCACCTGCCTCAATTACTGCATCCATTACTTCTTTCATAAAACTCATATCAGAACGTCCTGCATCTTCTAATGAAAATTCAACATCATCCACAAAAGTTCTAGCATATTCAACTGCATGCACAGCTCGCTTAATTACTTCCGCTTCATTCATTTTTAATTTGTATTTCATATGTATGGGTGAAGTAGCAATAAAGGTGTGAATTCTTTTAAGTTTAGCAGCTTGAATTGCTAAGCCAGATTGTTTGATGTCATTATCAATTGCACGTGATAAAGAACAAATAGATGATGTTTTAATGCTTTGAGCAATTTGAGATACTGCATCAAAGTCACCAGGACTTGCTGCTGCAAAACCAGCTTCTATTACATCTACTCCCAATTTCTCTAATTGAAAAGCAATTTTAATTTTTTCATCTGTATTCATTGAACAGCCAGGGCTTTGTTCACCATCTCTTAATGTAGTATCAAATACTATAATCCTATTTTTATCCATGTTCTTGCCTTTTATACTAGGGTATTATTATATCTTTTTAAAATAAAAAAGAAAACGATTTAAATTATTTTTGAATATTTATTTGTGTTTTAGAGGGTAATTGTTGAGAGATTGAGAGTATTTACACTTTTTATGAATTGATTGTTAAAAAAATCGAATATTTTCATTTTACTCTCCTGTATTTGTGTGCAATAATTATAAGCAATTAAATTTTATTTGTCAAGCTTTCTTATGCTTTATATTAAAATACTTTCACCTGCATATAGTTTTTGTCCCAAAGTGATATTTTTGTTAAGTAAAGAATTCATTTCTATAACAATTTTTCCAGAAGTAAAAACACCAATTTTTTGATTTTGAGAAAAGTCCTCATTATCTTCATTTAAAGACGTATGCATGTTCAAACAACCATCAATTAACGTAATTTTTAAATCATTAAACATGAAGGTAATACTATTATTTAATTTTTTTGAGATATAAGTGTCTGAGTTTAAATTTAAACCATGTTTTTTAGAAATCAGTGAAATTTTTCCATCTTGCGGAGCTCGTAAGATATGTTTATCAAAAATACTTACATCAATATGTAAAATACTTTTTTTGCCTTTTACATCAAGCGCAGTAATTGTACCATCGCATATAGATAAGGTGTTTTTTTTAGGGCTGTAGTATTTACTTTGATTTCGAAAAACAAAGAGTAAAACTATAAGAAAAAGATACCCTAGG
>CAJXWI010000096.1 GCA_913062735.1 uncultured Arcobacter sp. | reverse complement strand
CTTTATTAGAAGAATTTTCTAATACTCTTGAAGATGATTTATACGATAAAGACAAACAAGATAAATTATTAGAATTAGAGAAAATGGCTTCTTTGGGAAAAAGAGTAGCTGGAATTACACATGAGATTAATACCCCTTTAGGAATTAGTGTTACGGGTATAAGTCATTTTTTAGAGCTCAATCAAGATTTAAATGATAAGTTTTTAAATGAAGAAATGAGTGAAGAAGATTTTTCTTGTTTTATGAGTACAACACAAGAACTTGGAAAACTTATTTTTACTAATTTAAACAAAGCAAATGTTTTAGTAAAAAGTTTTAAACAAGTCTCTTTGGATCAAAGTAATGAAGAAAAAAGAGAATTTAATCTAAACACTTATTTAGAAGAGATTATCTTAAGTCTTTCCAGTGAAATCAAAAAAAAGAAAATAAATGTAGAAATAAACTGCGACAGTAACTTATTCATGTATGGAAATGCAGGTTTATTTTCTCAAATTATTACTAACCTAATTATGAATACTATTCGCCATGGCTTTAAAAATAAAAACGATGCAAAAATACGTATTAAATGCAGCAAAACAGAAAGTAAAGTTTCTCTTTTATATTCAGATAATGGAGCAGGAATTAAAAAAGAAAATTTAGAAAAGATTTTTGATACTTATTTTAGCACCACTAAAAAAGAAGGTGGTTCTGGTTTGGGTCTTAGCATTATTAAAAGTATCATCATAAGGGATTTTAAAGGGTCAATTACTTGTTCTTCTTATGAAGAAAAAGGAACAGAGTTTAACATAGCGTTAAATGAAATACGATAAAAAAACTATGCTTTTAAAACAATAGTAAATAAAGCTCCGGTGTAATTCTTATCTTTATATACATAAGATTCATTCTTAACGCTTATCTTACCTTGCAATTTGTTTTCAATGACTTCTTGTGTCATATATAAGCCAATTCCGATTCCATCTTTTTCACTTTTTGTTGTAAAGTATGGTTCAAAAACTCTGTTTAATACTTCTTCTTTAATTCCCTTTGCATTGTCTTTAATACTAATAATAATTTCATCTTCTTTTTTTACTACCTTTACAAAAATTAATCTTTTTCCTTTTATTTTACGTAAGGCATCAATAGCATTGTTTAATAAATTTATCAAGGCTTGAACAAGCTCATTTTCATAAGAATGCATTCTAATATCATCAATGCTTTTAATTACAGTGATATCTTTTTTATCGTATTTAAAAGAAGTAATAGTAAATACTTTCTCAAAAACATCCTTAAAACAAAAAGAACTTTTCGCTTTCGTAGGTCTTAGAAAATCGCTAAAATCATCAATTGTTTTAGACATATAAGAAAGTTGTACCTTACAACTTTCTACATTATGCTCTATTTCTTTTTGATTTAAATTAAGGCAATTATCTCTTAAATAATGAATCAATAAAGAGACATTATTCAAAGGCTGTCTCCATTGATGGGCAATATTTCCAATCATTTCCCCCATGGCTGATTTTTTTGATTGTTGGGATAAAATGATATTTTTTTTATGGATTTCATCATTGGCTACTTGCACTTCTTTTTTATTTGTAATATCTTCACAAATACAAAGATAGTATGAAAATTCATTTTTCTCATCAAATTTTGCACTTATTTTCCATTTTATATAAAAAATACTGCCATTTTTTCGTATGTTTTCTTGCTCAAAAATAAAGGTATTGTTCTGTATTTTTTGCATTTTTAGTTTTTTTAAAAAATCTTCTTCTTTATCTTTTTTTTCAAGAATCAAAAAAATATCTTTTTTCAATTCTTTTTCACCCAAAGCAGCCAAAACACAGAAACATTTACTTACGGCTATTACTTCTTTTTCTTCATTGATTTGGCAAGAAAGTACATTCTCTTCAAAGTTTGATAAAAGACTTTCCAAGCGTAAGTTTAATTTTGATATTTTTTCATTTTTTTCATCTAAGGCTTTTAAGTTTTCATACGATCTAATTGCAGTTAATACAGAAGTACGTAAACTAAGTGTATTAAAGTTTGTTTTTTCTTTGTAATCATTAATGCCATAATTATGAAGTACGTCCATTTGAGCTAATTTACCTGCAACTCCTGTACGTAAAATAACTTGTGTAAAATCATTTTTAAGCTCTTCTCTTAAATACTTAACAACCAATAATCCAGCATCATCGCTTTCCATTACTACATCCAATAAAATAAGTACGATATCGTTATTATCTGCTAATATTTTTTTTGCTTCAATTCCTGAGTAAGCATTAAGAATTTCTAGTTCATTGTTTTTATATGAGAAATTATCCAATACAATTTTACTTAAAGAGTGAATATCTTTTTCATCATCAACCAATAAAATTTTATATGTTTGTTTTAATACGGTAGGTTTAGAGAATTTTTTATCGAAAAAGACCATATTTACCCTTTTTAAGTTTAGAGCAGATTCTTTAGAATAGGTTGAATTAAATGCATATTAATATTATCATTATAGCTATATAAAAACTAATTTACAACTAATTTATAAAATTATATTTAAAAAAAGGAAAAAAGGGATTATTATTAATATGGCAGACGGTAGGGGATTTGAACCCCTGGTTCCGTGAAGAACACTAACTTTCCAAGCTAGCGGATTAAACCGCTCTCCCAACCGTCTATAAGTTTATTCTACAAAAGATGTAAAATAATTTTGTGTGTAGAGTTTTATCAAGTTTTTACTTTAGCTTGGATTAGTTTAGGCTTTTTTACTCTATTATTTTTAAAATTTTGTGCCTAGTGTACAGGCATAATCATTTTTTGGCTTTTATGCATTGATAATAATATTGATAGGCCCCTCTTCCTTTTTTAGGAACAAGTCCAAGTCCTAGGTTTATATCCAATAAAAGCATGCTTTTTTTATTTGAATAAGAAATCAATTCATTCTTTTTCATTTTAAATTCATAAATCTCTTCGCTGCTTGAATAGAGCTTATTTTTGTTTAACATAATGTTTATAGGTTTTATTACAGCTTCTTCATAACTAAGTGTAATTCTTTTTCCATCTATAATATTATAGGTATTTAAGCAGGTATATTTAATATTTTGTTCAAAAACCTTAGAAGCAAAAAGGGCCATGCTTAAAAATGCAAGCGTTAATAAATATCTCATTATTGTTTTCCTTCTATTTTATTAATAACACTAGAAATTTTTTTGATTCTTGTACTTGAACTTGGGTGAGTTGAGAAAAATTCGTTTTTTTCTTTTTTGCCAAGGCTCATATTTTTCCAGAATTTCAAGGCTTCTTTTGTATCATAACCTGCTTTCTTCATTAAATAAATACCTATTTCATCCGCTTCACTCTCTTGCATTCTTCCATAAGGCAACATAACTCCCAATTGACTTCCAATACCGTAAGCTTGATTAAAAGTATTAGTATAAGCAGGAGCTTTAGAAGCTACTACCACATTTCCTATTACATGCAAGCCTTTTTGCAGCATTGAAGACGTCATTCGTTCAGCCCCATGTCGTGCAAGGGCATGAGCAATCTCATGAGACATTACAGTAGCAATTTGATCATCGTTTTTAGCAGCTTTTAATATCCCTGTATAAATAACTACTTTTCCACCTGGCAAACAAAAAGCATTCATGGCTTTATTTTGAACCAAATTGAATTCCCATTTAAAATCAGGTCGATTAGCAATTTTTGCTATTTTTCTTCCAATTTCTTTTATTTTTCGTGATTCTTTTGTATTGTTAATGACTTTTGATTTTTTAAGCGTTTCTTTATAGGTTTTTTCACCTAAGCTTAGTTCTTCAGAAACAGACATAAAAATCATTTGTGATCTATTTGTATAAGGCGTTTTACTTGAACATCCAAGTATTATAAAAGCAAGTAAAAAACTTAGAATTATATGTTTATAGTATTTCATGTGAATCCTTGATAATAAAAGAGTATATCAAAGATTATATTATTTAAAAGTGGATTTGTTGTAGAAAAAAAGTAAAAAGAAGAAAAGCCTTTGCTTTCTTCTTTTTATTAACTAATAATTAGCTGGTCTTCTTCTTGAAGATGGTTTTGAACTTGGTTTATTGTCTTTTGAAGATGAATTAGAAGATGAGTAAGAGGATTTTGATTTTGAATCATTGTTTCTTGAACGTCCATCGTTTCTGTCATTTCTGCTTCTTGAATCGTTTGAGTTAGCTCGTGAATCAGCATTTCTTGAACGTCCGTCATTTCTGTCGTTTCTACTTCTTGAATCATTTGAGTTAGCTCGTGAATCAGCGTTTCTTGAACGTCCATCATTTCTATCGTTTCTGTTTCGTGAATCATTTGAGTTAGCTCGTGAATCAGCATTTCTTGAACGTCCATCATTTCTATCGTTTCTGTTTCTTGAATCATTTGAATGTTCTTCTTTTCTTGAACTTCCATTTTCATTACGAGAATTTTTTCTATCGGCGTTAGTACGCCCTCCTCTTTGATTCTTAGGATTAGAGTTTCCTCTTTGATTCCCTCGGTTACCACCTTGTTTTGGAGGACTAACTTTCTTTTGAGTTGAAGTAAAACCATCAACCTCGATAACTTCAACATCTTTTTTAATCAATTTTTCTATGTCTTCAAGCATTTGTATTTCTTCGCCACATACTAAAGACATAGCAACACCATTGTTTCCAGCTCGTCCAGTTCTTCCAATTCTATGTACATAATCTTCTGGAACATTTGGTAATTCAAAGTTTACAACATGAGGTAATAAATCAATATCAATTCCACGTGCAGCAATATCAGTTGCTACTAAAACTTTAATTTTATTTGCTTTAAAATCAGCCAATGCTTTTGTTCTTGCACCTTGAGATTTATTTCCATGAATGGCTGCTGATAAAATATAGTTCTTGTTTAAGTGTTCACTTAATTTATTTGCACCATGTTTTGTTCGTGTAAATACAAGTACTTGTGTCCATTTTTCTTCATGTATTAAGTGTGTTAATAAAGCTTTTTTAGTATCTTTATCCACATAATGAATAACTTGTTTGATTTGCTCAGAAGAAGTATTTCTTCTTGCCACTTCAATTAATTCTGGTTGGTGTAATAAACTATCAGATAATTTTTTAATTTCATCTGAAAATGTTGCAGAGAAAAGAAGTGTTTGTTTATCTTTTGGCAATATTTTTAATATTCTTTTAATATCGTGAATAAAACCCATGTCTAACATTCTGTCTGCTTCATCAAGAATTAAACATTCAATATCACTTAAGTTAATACTTCCTTGCGATAATAAGTCTAATAATCTACCAGGCGTTGCAGTAACAATATCAACACCTCTTTTTAAGATTGCTTTTTGAGGGTTGATTCCAACACCACCAAAAATAACGCAAGATTTAAAAGAAAGATATTTTCCGTAGGTATCAATACTTTCTGCTACTTGTGCCGCTAATTCTCGAGTAGGCGTTAAAATAAGTGCTCTTACTTTAGGCTTACCTTGTGTTGGGTTTTGATTTAATAATTCTAATAAGGGAAGAGTAAAACCAGCTGTTTTACCAGTACCTGTTTGTGCTCCCGCAAGAACATCTTTTCTTTGTAATACAATAGGAATGGCCTGAGCCTGAATTGGAGTTGGACTCGTATATCCTTGATCTTCTATTGCTTTTAAAATTGGTTCACATAAACCAAGTTGTGTAAATAACATTAACTACCTTTTATTTTTTGTCTGTAATAATATAAATGCTTTTGCATTTAGAGATTAATAATTTATTTGGATGTTTACAAGACTTACCTTAAACTCTTTGTTTAAATCATCTTGAAAAAAGCGCATTATACCATAATAATTAAAAGATTTTCTTTGTATAATTTCACTCTTCTTTTTCTTTAAAATAAAAAGAAGTTTTAGCTTTATTTTCACTCCAGGAATATGCCTCATCTTTTAGTACTTTTAAATAAAATAACTCTCCTGAATTTCTCCACGCATCTAAAATTAAACCCCCTAAAAAATTTTGATATTTTGAACTTACTACTAAAGCATTGTGTTCAAAATACTCCCCTTTTTTATGAACTGCCCAATAAAATTTAAGCGTTTTAAAATCGTATTCTTTTATTTTGTCTATTAAATCTTGCGTATAGTGATAACAAAAACCACGCTCTTTTAGGCCTAAGTTAATCAAAGAATTGTGCATCCAAGCAGTACCTGTAATACCATAAGAATTTGCAAGTTCTAAAGAATGTAATATTAGTATTTTAGAAAGATTTTGGGCTTCTTTTTTGTTAATACTTGAAGATAAAGAAAGTATTGTATGTTCTAATTTAGCTATTTCATAGGCTTGTGGACTTGAAAAGTTTTTATATTCTTTGTCCACTTCATGTTTAGAAGAGCAAGAAACAAAAAAGGATACAAAAAAACAAAGTACTAATAATTTCATATTCGTCTCCTTTTATTATCTAAGCTATTTTCTATTTAAACGTAAAACAATTCAAGCCACTTCTAATGTACAGATAAAATGATTATTAAGCTAAGCTTTTGAAGCAGTAAAAATAATTTCTAATAAGGTTGTAGGACTTGCCATATTTGCTTCTACGCACGCACGAGCAGGTGGAGTATCTTTTGAAACCCATTCATCCCAAATCACATTAAAAGCCTTAAAATCACTGTAAATATCTTTAACAAAAACTTCTGCTCTTAAGATATCATGTTTGCTAATACCTGCAAGTGCAAATCTTTCTTCTGCCATTTCTAATACTCTTTTACTTTGACCTGTAATATCTAATGTTTTATCATCTGAAACGATTCCTGCAAAATACACTGTATCCCCATGAATTACGATTCGGCTCATTCTTTTATCTACTAAGTCTCTTTTTATCATTTATATTCCTTGAAATTTATACCACAGTATAGCAAGAAATATAGAATTTATTGTAAAAAAATAAAATTATTAATAACTTTTTTTTCATATATTAAGCGTCAAATATTTTACTAATAATTATCATTATAAATCCCGTAAAATAGCATTATAATTTTATTTATGTTCTTTAAATTATCCACTTTAATAAACATATGATAAGTATAAGCAGCTATATTCTTAAGTAAATAATTTTATTTGAATAAAAGTAATAATTATACAATTATAATGTTGTTTTTTTACCCTATTTTTATGCTAAACTTTTTCATATTTTAATTAAGGAAACACAATGGATAAATTTTTATACTTAACAGATTTAAATGAAAATAGCGAAAATGGTTTTATAGGACCTTTATTTGAGAAATATCTAAATAAGCATTTTATTGTACATATTGTTTATTTTTCTAAAACAAATTATGAATTTTCTATTAAAAATGGAAATCAGTTTATTATGCCCTTAAAACACAAAAATGAAATTATAAACGAATTGGCTAAAAACGATATTTCTTTAAATGATTATTCATTTGTACTTGTACGAAACCACACTTCAATTTTAAAAGAAGTATTAAAAGTCAAGCACATATACAAATTCAAACTTGGCTTTAGACTCTCTTTTCCAAAACGTATTGCAAAACTACAAAAAGATGAAGCCAACAATAAAAAAAGTTTTTTTGATGTTATTTCAAATAAAATTAAAACCTTTACGGAAGCTTCTTTAATTAATGAATGTGATATTTTTCTACCAACTTCAAGACAAATGAGAGATGATTATTTACAAAATGTTAAAACAAGAACCTTTGTTATTCCTTCTGCCATTGATCCTGAAGTTTTATACCCAAATATTCAACACGAAGGCAATGAAAAGCGTTTCTTTTATGCAGGAACTCTTGATAAATTAAGAGAATTTGAAACGGTATTAGAAGCTTTTTCACAAATTGATACAAGCAAGTTTAAATTAATGATTTCAACAAAAGATCCCAAATACCTAAAAGAACTGATTGTAAAGTATCCTAATTTGGAAAACTCAATAGAAATTTACAATGCTAATACAAAACATGAGCTCTTAGAACTTATAGCAAAAGCTGATATTGGTTTAGCAATACTGCCAAGTATTACTTTGTTTAATAGCTCAACGCCTATGAAA
>CAJXWI010000095.1 GCA_913062735.1 uncultured Arcobacter sp. | reverse complement strand
AGTTGATGAAGACAATAAAAGATTTTTATTTGATTATCATAAAGATGGTGAACTAGCCCCTAGAGATGTAGTTTCACGCTCAATTTTTGATTACAATGAAAAAACAAATAAACAAATTTATTTATCTTTTGAAACATTCGACAAAGAATTTTTTCAAAAAAGATTTCCCAATATTTACGCAAATTTACATGAACTGGGATATGAATTACCCTTTGAGAGAGTTCCTATTTCACCCGCTTTTCATTACGCTATGGGAGGAATTAAAATTGATTTAAACTCAAAAGTAACGTCTTTTAAAAACTTATATGCAATTGGAGAAGTATCTTGTTCTGGTTTACATGGTGCGAATAGATTAGCTTCAAATTCTTTGTTAGAGGGACTTGTTTTCTCTAAAATTGCAATTGAGAATTCTTTAAAAGAGAATTTTGAAATATGTCAAGAAAAGTATACAAAAGAGATAGTATTTAATACACGAAACAAAGATATAGACAAAAAAATCAAGAATGATTTAAGAAAAATAATGTGGGAAAGTGCCAGTATTTCCAGAAATAAGACTGATTTATCAAAATCTTTACAATTAATTGACAATTACTTGACAAATGACCTTGGACGACTACTATTCTTAAGGCTTCTTACGGCAAAATCTATTTTAGAGTCTGCTTTAAATAGGGAAAAATCCCTTGGAGCACATTATATTAAGGAGAATTAATGTTTAAAGTTATTATGTCATTGCTACTTTTCTCAGTAGCAATATTTGCAAGTGAAAGTTCTACTGGTGCTATTCCAGATATTACTATGACTTGGGTTGGATATTCAGCTCTGTTTGTATTTGCAATTGGGTACTATTTTGTTGCTGCTGAAGAGAAATATGAAATTGATAAAGCAAAACCAGCCTTATTTATAGGTACATTTATGTTTATGCTTGTTGCAATATATTATTCTTTAAATGGTATGGATATGAACTTAGTTCATACACAAGCGCAGCATTTAATCTTGGAAATTGCGGAAATCTTCTTTTTCTTATTTGTTGCTATGACGTATATTGAGTCTTTACTTCATATGAATGTATTTGAAGTTCTTAAATACAAACTGGTTTCAAAAGGTTATACATACAGACAATTATTCTGGGTTACAGGTTTCTTAGCATTCTTTATCTCCCCAATTGCAGATAACTTAACAACTGCACTTATTTTGTCAACGGTATTAATTACTATTGAAAAAAAGAGAAAAGATTTCTTAGTACCTGCTGCTATTAATATTGTTGTTTCTGCTAATGCTGGTGGTGCTTGGTCTCCATTTGGTGATATTACAACACTTATGGCTTGGACTGCTGGAAAAGGAACCTTTGTTGATTTCTTATTCTTATTCCCAGCTTCTATTATTGGTTATTTAGTAACTGCGTTTATTCTTTCTAAATTTGTTCCAACAGATGTACCTGCATTTGATGCTACAAAAGAAGAAAAACCTAAAATGGCAGAAGGTGCAAAAGTTGTTATATTCTTAGGAATATTCACTATTTTCTCTGCAGTAATGTCTCATCAAGTATTGCATTTACCTGCAATGTGGGGAATGATGTTTGGACTGTCTTTACTTAAACTATATGCTTATGGTTTAAAGAAAAAATACGGTGTTGATCATTTTAATATTTTTCATTCTATGTCAAAAATTGAAAACAATACATTAATGTTTTTCTTTGGTATTTTAGCAGCCGTTGGTGCTTTATACTTTATTGGATGGTTAGGATTAGCAGTAGTTGTATACAACCCAGATGTATTAGGACCTACATGGGCTAATATTGGTGTTGGGTTCTTATCTGCAATAATTGATAATGTTCCAGTTATGTCAGCTGTATTAAAAGCAAGTCCTACCATGGGATTAGATCAATGGATGCTTGTTACTTTAACAGCTGGTGTTGGTGGATCTTTAATTTCTTTTGGTTCAGCAGCTGGTGTTGGTGTAATGGGAAAACTTCATGGTATTTATACTTTTGGTGCACATATGAAGTATTCATGGATTATCTTAATTGGATACATTGTATCTATTTGTATTTGGTATTTACAGTATCAAGTATTAGGAATCGGAGCGTAAGCTTCCTTTCTTTTTATAAAAACCTTGCATCTTTGGATGTAAGGTTTTTTTTTGCCTTTTTTATTAATAACTAAGGCAAAAAACCAAAAAATAATCTAATTTCTCTTTTTATCCCCATAAATAGGAACTTTATCCTTTTAGCAAAGATAAATAGACTTTTAGATATAATCCCGATAATAAGATCAAACTTAAGATAAAAAAAAGGAATTTGTTAAATGAAACATGTACCAATAGTAGTATTAGATTTTGGTAGTCAATATACACAAATCATCGCTAGAAAACTAAGAGAAGCTGGAGTTTATTCTGAAATCGTGCCATACAATGAACGAATTGAAGATATTATGGCAAGAGCGCCTAAAGGTATTATATTATCAGGTGGGCCTGCTTCTGTTTATGCAGAAGGTTCTTACCATCCAGATGAAGAAATTTTTAAATTAGGTTTACCTATTTTAGGAATATGTTATGGAATGCAATTAATTTCTCAATTTTTTGGAGGCTCTGTTATTCCTGCTATAAATCATGAATATGGAAAAGCTAAATTAAAATTTGAAAAAGAAAGTCCTTTATTCAAAGATTCAAGTGATGGACAAATTGTTTGGATGAGCCATGGAGATAAAGTGGATGAATTACCATCAGGTTTTGAAGTAATTGCAACAAGTGAAAATTCTCCTTATGCAGCTATTGCTAATGAAGATGAAAAAATTTACGCATTTCAATTCCATCCTGAAGTATATCATTCAGCAGAAGGAAGTCAACTTTTAAAGAATTTTGCTAAGAATATATGTTCTTGTGAATCTACTTGGAATATGGGTTCTTTTGCAAAAGAACAAATTAATTTAATTAAAGAAAAAGTTGGAAATAAAAAAGTTTTATGTGGTGTATCTGGGGGTGTTGATTCATCTGTAGTTGCAACACTATTAGCAGAAGCAATTGGAGATCAATTAGTACCTGTTTTTGTAGATAATGGATTATTACGTGCCAATGAAGTAGAACAAGTTCAAGCTATGTTTAAATTAAGAGGGGTTCCTTTAATTACCCTTGATGCGAGTGAAAAATTCTTAACACGTCTTGAAGGTGTTGTTGATCCTGAGACAAAAAGAAAAATCATTGGTGAAACATTTATTGAAGTATTTGATGTAGAAGCAAAAAAGCACGATGGTATTGAATTTTTAGCGCAAGGAACTTTATATACAGATGTTATTGAATCTGTATCTGTAAAAGGGCCTTCTAAAACGATTAAATCACATCATAATGTTGGAGGACTTCCAGATTGGATGACTTTTGAGTTAATTGAGCCTTTAAGAGAAATCTTTAAAGATGAAGTAAGACTCTTAGGAGCTGAATTAGGACTTCCTACTGATATGTTAGCACGACATCCTTTTCCAGGCCCTGGACTTGCTATTCGAATCATGGGTGCAGTAAACCAAGACGATTTAGAAATCTTGCGAAAAGCGGATGTAATTATGTTAGATGTTTTACATGCTACTGGATATTATGAAAAAACATGGCAAGCATTTACTGTTATGTTAAATGTAAAATCGGTAGGTGTTATGGGTGATAATAGAACGTATGACAATACTGTTTGTGTAAGAATTGTAGATGCAACAGATGGTATGACTGCAACTTTCGCACATATTCCTCATGATATTCTAGAAACAATTTCAAGAAGAATAATAAATGAAGTTGATGGAATAAACAGAGTTGTTTATGATATTTCTTCGAAACCACCTGCTACAATTGAGTGGGAATAAATAAGAATTTAAGTAAAAAAAAGAATGTAAGCTTACATTCTTTTTTTGCTTTATAGCTCTAATAATACTTCTTTCTTTTTTACAATATAAACAAAGGTATTAACTCTTTCTTAAAGAAATATTTTTTTGAATTAAAACAAACAATTTTTAAGTATAATATGAAAAATAATTTTATAAGGCCTTTTTTGAATAACAAATACAAATTTTTTTTCTTACTTATTTTTCTTCTTTTTGTGGGATTTTCTTTTGCATCATTTATGAGTTATAAGATGGCAATAAATCTTGCTAAACGCGATTTAACTCAACACTCATTGCCCTTAAGCAGTGATAATGTGTATTCAGAAATACAAAGAGACTTGTTAGAAGCCAAACTCATTTCTTCGTTAATGTCGAACAATACTTTTTTAGTTGATTGGATTAAAGATAAAGAAAATAATATTGATAAAATTAAACAATATTTAAAAACAATTAAAACAAAATACCTTACCTCAAGTAGCTTTTTTGTTTCTTCTTTTACTAAAAATTATTATTATGAAAAAGGGATTTTGAAAGTAATAAAGGAGAAAAAATCGGAAGATAAATGGTTTTTTCGTTTGAAAAATTCTAAAAATGAGTATGAGAGTAATATTGATATTGATATGGCGAATGATTATGCTTTAACTATTTTTTCTAATCATAAAGTAAGAAATTCAAAAGGTGACTTTATTGGTATTGCAGGGGTTGGTATTGAAACATCTCATGTATCTTCTTTATTAGATACCTATAAAGATAAGTACAATCATGAGGTATATTTTGTTGATGAAAACAATGCAATCATAATAAAATCAAAGAATTTTAAGAAATCAAACAGTTTAGAATTTAAAAAAATCCTTCGAAAACAAATTAAAACATTTCAAAAAGATAAAAATAATATTTTGCAATATGAGTATTTAGGAAAAACCTATCACTTGAATATACGTTTTATTGAAGAATTGAATTTATTTTTGTGTATTGAAGCAAAAGAAGACGATGTAATAAAAGGTATTACGGATAACTTTTTTATTAATATAGCTATTTTTGTTTTTATTATTATTTTGATTATGTTGAGTATTATTTATTATATAAATCATTATCAAAAAAACTTAGAATTTTTTGCAAAACAAGATGTCTTAACAGGTCTTTCTAATAGATTTTCTTTTGAAAATGCCTTAGTAGGTATTTTTTCTTCACGTAAAAAAGAAAATACTGATATCGCTTTAATTTTATTGGATGTAGATAACTTTAAAAATATAAATGATACCTTTGGACATCAAGTAGGAGATAAAATACTTGTACTTATTTCACAAGTACTTAAAAACAGTTTTTCTTCTAATACCATGCTTGCTAGGTGGGGTGGGGAAGAATTTGTTGTTGTTCTAACAAATACAAGTGAAAAAGAAGCTTTCTCCTTGGCAGAAGAATTAAGACTTAATATTTTAGACAATGAAGATATTTTTTCCTTAATTAATAAAAAAATAAGTGTAAGTTTAGGTATTGCATTAAAAGAAAAAGATGAAAATAAAGATGAACTTTTTTTACGCGTAGATAAAAATTTATACCAAGCAAAAGCACAAGGTAAAAATCAAAGCGTAATCTAAGAGGATATTACGCAAGAATTAATAGCTATTGTTTTATTGTAATAAAAACTCTGCCATACGTTCATTGGTAATTAATCCATTAATTAATTTTCCCTCTAAGGCTGCTTTTATTGCTTCTTGTTTATTATCTCCTGCAGCTATTGCAATAACTACTTTTTTAGAGTTTTTTACTAAGGGAATACTTGTTACTTTATCATTGCTATGGCCTTGTATTATTTCCCCTTTATTATTATAAGCCCAGCCTGTAATTTCACCTACAGCCTTAGCTTCTAAAAGCCCTTGAAGTTCTTCTTTATTAATAAAACTGTCTTTATACAAAGGGGCATTTTGATCATATTGACCAATTCCAACAAAAGTAACGTCAACATGTTTAGCTAAAGATAAAATACTACTTGTTGATTGCAAACTGTGTAATAATTCTTTTTCTTTTGAGCTGTTAGCAATTACAGGTAAGGGCATTGGAAAGTATGTTGCGTTTACTTTATCTGATATTTTACTTACTACTTCATGCGCAGAGGCAGAGCCATCATTGGTCATATTTCCAACAAGTGATATAATACTGTGTTGGGAACTATTAATAGGGGAAAGTTCGTTTGCAATCATTTTAAGAACTCTACCTGTTCCTACAGCAATTATTAATTTTTTTTCTTGAAGTAAGTATTTCTCCATCATAGAAGCGCCTGCTTCTCCAAGTCCTGTAACATTATTCCCATCTTCTACACTTGGAATAATTTCACATTCTTTTAAATTATATTTTTTTATTAATTTTGCATTTAAATCCATACAAGAAGAAATAGGGTGATCAAGTCTTACTTTTATTAGTTTCTCTGTCATTGCAAGAGATACCATTCTTTGGGCAGATTGTCTTGATATTCCAAATTCATTTGCAATTTGATCTTGTGTATATCCAGCTACATAATATAACCATCCTGCGCGTGCTGCTCCATCTAATTTATCGATTTCTTTTTGTGTCATTTATTTGTTTCCTTTTTTAAATAGGGGAAAATCTTAAAAAAATCAGTCATATCTTTTAAAACAATATTAGGTTGAAATTTGTACTCGTGATTTTCATCCCAATCTTTTAAATGACTTGCTCCAATATAGTGACATACTTTCATTCCAGCATTTACAGCGCCTTGTACACCTAATAAACTGTCTTCTATAACCAATGTATTCTCAGGTTTAATCTTAAACTGTTCTGCTGAGAATAAATATATATCAGGTTGGGGTTTGCCTCTATTCCCCATATTATAAGCACTGTATACTTGATTATTAAAATAGTCAAATAAATCAACAATTTTTAAAGAAGATCTGGCTCTTATTAAACTACTACTCGTTGCTACACAAATAGGAACATTAATATTTTCAAGAACGTGTTTAATTCCAGAACTAGCTAATAATTCATTTTTAAAAGTACTTAATAAAGAATTTCTATATTTTTCTTCAAAATCTTCAGAAAGAACTTTATTAAAAACTTTTTTAATATGTATATTAATATTTATAAAAGAATGTCCTATGAAGTTTTTTTTGATGTATTCTACGCTTATATCTAAACCATTGCTATAAAAAACTTCACTAAGTACTCTTACACTTATTAATTCACTGTCAATTAAAACACCATCACAATCAAAAATAACAAGTTCTATATTTTGATTCTTACTTGAATTCATTTGTTTGCCTTCTTTAAATATAAAACAGAGTATACACAGATTTAATTTATATAAGCATTTATTTATCTTAATGTATTAATTATTTTTATAGTTATTATATTTAAGATTAGTGTTTAGGAAAAATATATATAATTTAAGTCTGGTCTAAGTTTTAATGAGTTAGTATTACTTATGAGCTTATGCTATTTAAAATAGCAATTGCTCATAAACTAGAAAAATATTAAGGAGATAGAATGAAAATTACAAAATTGGCTAAAGTAGGATTACTTTCTAGTATGACGGCTCTATTGTTAAATGCAGGAGATTTAACAATAGCAACTGTGAATAATGGGCATATGGTTGAAATGCAAAAACTATCACATGTATTTGAAAAAGAAAACCCTTCAATTAACCTAAAATGGGTAACGTTGGATGAAAATACATTAAGACAAAGATTAACTACAGATATTACTACTAAAGGTGGTCAATTTGATGTTATGACAATTGGAATGTATGAGGCACCAATTTGGGGGAAACGTGGCTGGGTTAAAGAACTTAAGTTTGATACTTCATATGATGTAGATGATATTTTTCCTGCAGTTAGAGAAGGACTATCTATTGAAGGAAAATTAGTAGCAGCTCCTTTTTACAGCGAAAGTTCTATGCTTATGTATAGAAAAGATCTTGTTGAAAAAGCAGGAATGAGTATTAAGGACAACGATTCTTGGGATAATATTATTAATGTTGCAAAAGCAATTCATAATCCAAAAGAAGGTGTTTATGGAATCTGTTTAAGAGGAAAAGCTGGATGGGGTGATAACATGGCTTTTATCACAACAATGGCAAATAGTTTTGGTGCTAAGTGGTTTGATAAAAATTGGAAACCACAATTAGATTCAAAAGAATGGTCAAAA
>CAJXWI010000094.1 GCA_913062735.1 uncultured Arcobacter sp. | reverse complement strand
TTCTCAAGCGGGGACTTATGCTTTGAGTCAAGCAAATCAAGTTTCTCAAAACGTACTTAGATTACTTCAGTAGTCATTAAATTAGTTAAAAGTAACTTAACATATTTTTAGAGATATTGTTAAGTTACTTTTTTAGATAACGTCTCCCGCTATATACAGTCAAGACTATACTCGCTTCAGTTTCATTAATTTCCTAATAATTTTATCAAATGCTTTAGTCCAAGAATTATCTTCAGATTGCCTGAAGTAACCAATTGACTTATACAAGTCTGACTTCTTCAAACTATTGCCCCACCTCCAGTCTGGATGAAAGGGTAGTAATAAAAAAGTTTTTTTACCCAATGCTGCAGATAAATGACATACTGAGGTATCAACTGTTATGATTAAATCCATCGATGTAATTGCAACTGAAGTATCATAAAAATTTAAAAATGATTTTCCCAAATCAATAATATTATCACTTTGGACTCTTATGTCTTTTTGCAAAGAATAAAATGAGATTTCTTCTATATCTTTAATATTTGAAGAATAAATTTTTTGTAACAAAACTTCTATATCAATTGAGCGCTGTTTATCTCTTTTATTTTTAAACTCACCTTGCCAACATAAGCCAATTTTCAATAATTTCGATTTTTTATTTGTCTGGATATGTTTTCTATCCACAGTTAAATATTTCTTCATTGGTTTCAAATATTCTAAGTTTATTAAATATGGAATACTGAGTAAAGGGAAAATATAATCATATTTAATTTTTAAATATGTGTTATCCTCTATAAAGTTTATGTAGTTAAAATTGTACTGAAATAGGCTTATTAGTGGTTTCTGAATAAGCATATCAATCTTTTTAGTATATTTTAATAAATACTTTACATATCTGATAAAATTTATTGAATCCCCAAAACCCTGCTCCCAATAAATAAATATTCTTTTATTTTTTATCTTCTTGATATGTTTTGGATATTTATTTGTCAAAATCTGATTATATTCTTTAAACTTTATGCGATTTTCATATACTTTAAAGCCCTTTTGCAAGTCTCTTTTTATCAAATATATATAAGACAAGTCAAACTTTGCCTGTATGTTCTCTTTGTCTACAACTAATAAATAGGAATAATACTTAATAGCACTTTCAAAGTCTTTTTTTTCCATGGATAATCTAGCTATGTTATATAATGCGTTGAAATCATTTGGATAGTGTGTATGAATTTTTTTAAATATCTCAATTGCAAGATCAATTTTATTAGACTTTGAAAGCATTAATGCATATTTATAAACTTCTGTTTTATTTGTATAATTCATAGAATAGTATACTATATCTTTATTCAAAAGCCCTATTTTAAATATAATAGTATATACTATAGTATACATAATAGGATAAATTAAAAATGGAACAAAACAGATCAATTCCTGATGATATTTTGAAAATACAAAAAAAACTCTGTACATTTAAAATAGGTTCTAGAAACTACAAAAAATATGCCAAAATACTTGCAAAACATATTAAAAAGAATAATATGAAAAAAAGAGTCACAAGCAACATTAAAACAATCGAAGTTATACAAAACATATCCAAAAACAATTCCAATTAATCTAATTTTAAGAAATGGTATGTCATAATTCTTAAAGTAGTTTATATTTAAACTCGTATAGGTATCAATAGATACCAAAGAATTTAGATTCTATGCTCATGTAAAACTGAGAAGGCAATTGGGCTGTGATTATTTTCAAATCACAATGTGTCATAATTATTAAAAAGGATAAATTATGAGAATTAATACAAACGTTTCTTCTTTAAATGCACAAGAATCGGCTTCAAAAACAAACTCAAACCTGTCTAGTTCTTTAGAGAAATTAAGTTCAGGTCTTAGAATCAATAAAGCTTCTGATGATGCTTCAGGATTATCAATTGCTGATAAACTTAGAACGCAGGCAAGTTCAATTGGTCAAGGTATCTCAAATGCAAACTCTGCTGTTTCTTTAACTCAAATTGCAGATAAAGCAATGGCTGAAGAGTCTAACATTTTAGATATCGTTAAAACCAAATTACTTCAAGCTGCAACTGCAACTACAAGTACTGCTGGTGCCAATGCAATTGCAAAAGATGTTGATAAACTTCTTGAGCAAATCAATAACATTGCAAAACAAACAAACTACAATGGTATCTCATTGTTACAAGAAAGTGCGGCTGGTACTGGCGCGACATCAGCATTAACATTCCAAACAGGTGAAACTGCTGCAGATACAACAGTTTCTGCTGGTGCGGTACAAGCAAATGTTGTTGGTCTTTCTTTAGATTCATTAAAGTCTACAGCAACTGCTGGTTTGATGGAACAAAGTGCAGCAAGTGCTTTATTAACAACAATCGATTCAGCAATAAATACACTAAATGGTTGGAGAGCAGATTTTGGTTCTACTCAAAATCAGTTAGAATCTGCAACTAGAAACATGATGACGCAACAAACGAATATTAAAGCTGCCGAATCTGTTATTAGAGATGTTGATTATGCACAAGAAAGTGCAAACTTCAACAAACAAAACATTATTTCTCAAGCAGGTACTTATGCTATGAGTCAAGCTAATTCTGTTCAACAAAACGTACTTAGATTATTACAATAATCATTAACGTTCTTACATAGAATTAGCTATTTTAAAAGCAGAGTATTTTTACTCTGCTTTTTTTATTTCAATTGAGAAAACTATTCAAGTAAATTACTATTTATTTCTTAATTGACCTTTCTTAATAATCTTTAAATAGTCCTTTATCAAGCTACTAAACTGATTACACCAAGTTTCTTTTAAATCATTTAACTGTTCTTCTCTTATCTCAATATTACTATCATTGCATACATAATTTATGTAATTATCTATTATTTTAATATACGTTAAAAAGATTGTTCCTGTTAGTTGAGAATAGGACTTGTGTTTCGAGATTAGTATTGCAATTTCTTTTCTAAAGTCAAAAAAGTCCATATATTCAATATGCGTAGTTTTTTTGAAACTGTTTATCTTTTTATGTAAGCTTTTAATAAATTTTATTTCTTCTTTCAAATATTCATTTTCTTCTTCTGTAAAGTTATCTTGAGATATACTTTTTAAGAACTTTTTTAGTAATAGATCTTTATTTTTCATTTCAATTTTTTCAAGCTTCATATCCTTGATCTTTAAGGGTGTGATTCCAGGAATAAAAGCACCATCAGAGAGATTATAAATTTTGAATTTTTTATCATTTTTATGCATATCTATGATGATAGAATAACTACTTATAATTTTACTAAAAAATTGATTTGCATATAAGTCTTTATTTGATAAATTTGATTTTACTTTTAGATAATTATTTTTTACATCCACATCATTACTGATTCGCTTAATATTCTTTTTCAAATGATGCACATTATGAACAGATGAAGACATTACATGTGTTTTATCATACGACGTCCCTGTCTCAACATCTATAGATAAGTCTGTGCCCAACATATAAATTTCCTCAAAACCCAAAGACAAGAGTATATGTAAAGTATTATCACCTACTGATAATGCAGGGGATTCTTCAATACCATTTTTAAGAATTTTAAAATTTGCCTCAAATATAAAAATATTTTTCTTCTTAAATAAATCAAAAACTTTTTTATGTGTGTCACTTGCTAAAAAAGCCAATGAATTAGAATAAATTTCTTTACTCTCTTTGGGAAACTGATTTAAAATAATAGTTGATGCATCAACATTAGTAACTATATCAGGCTTGATATTCACTTCAGAGAGAGCTTTAATAGCAGCTCCAAAGGCTATCGTGATAAAGTTATCTTTATTTTTTTTTAACCATTTAAAATTTTTCCGTAAAGAAGGACCAGGACTCAGAATCAAAACAGGTAATTTTTGTATTTTATATTTTTCAATCACCTTATTTAAACTAGAATATTTCGCAATGTTTTTAAAGGACTCTTTAGAATAATATAATTGTCTATAGTGATCATATGAAAAAGGGGAGAGGTTTTGTAAAGCAAATGTAAAGTTATTAAAGACATTCTGTTTATGAAATGATGTTGAATAATATTTATATGAATAGTTTTCAAAAGAATCATGGAGAATAAACTTTTCCATTTTCTGAATCATCTCTTTATCACTTAAACCAACATAAAAATAGGCATGCGAATTTTGCACAAGAAGTTTATATTCAGTTACAAATAAAGACAATCGAAATATTTCAAGACTTGGCTCCAAGACCAAATACGATTTACATTTAAACTTCTCGTTAACGGATACAATATGTTTTCCCAATAAAGTACCAAAAAACACCATAGAATTGATACTTTTGAATTCTTTAGGCCTAGAGGAAGAAAAACTAAGTTTTGATTTGATTTGATTTATATCTTTAAGTATTTTATAATATGATTTCGTTTGAATATCATCATTAAAATGACGCATGTCTTCTTCTTTTGATCGATAAGCACCATTGGCCAAATTAAACATAGTACCTTTTTCGCTAAAATCCAATGTTTCTAATACTTCAGAGGAATAATCTTCTAGTGTTTTTGTGTATATAAACTTTCCATTTTCATTATCAAATATATTAAAACTATTATTAGTAAACTCTAAATCATATCTTATTTTAAATCCCATGTTGATATCAGTAGATAAGCTTTTAATTCTTTCATATAAAGGTTTATCAAATACTTCTAAAAAACTCATATTATCTTCATATACAGCACTTAGTGCTTTATTTAAAGTTTCAAGTTGTTCCTGTGTATAATTCATGTTTTTTAATCCTTAATTAGATAAAATATTATATCTAATTTAGAGGAAAAACATGAGTGAATATTATGATACTTATTTTATAAATTCTAAAAGAGCTTTAAAAACTGCTAAACAAAATAATCAAGTAAAAGTTTATAATGGACAAGGTACTCAAATTTGCTATTATTATGGAACAAAACTAAAAAAAGAATTTCCAAACTTAATTCACCTTCCCATAGATACCATCAAAAAGTTTTTTCAGAAAAGTAATTTACGTAAACCTGAGTATATAGATTTTATTGACAGTGACTATTTAGATCAAGATGAAGCGCAAGAAAATGTCAAGGAAATAATTGCAAAAATATTTGATGAACTTACCCAAGAAGAAAAAAAAATAAACGCTAAATTGTTAAAGAAATTGCAAAATTTAACTCCTGTTCAAAAAAAAGAAAAATTAACTTTTGCTATTATTGTTTCTAAAACACTAAAAGAGAATTATAAGTTTGCTAAAAATCTCTCAAAATCACTTAAAAAATTAAATCACAATGCCATTTTATTATCAGAAGAGGGAGATATGAAACCTCTTATCTATAGCATCAGAACAAAAAATATTTATGAAAGAATATTAGAAATAAGACCAAATTCTGTTGTTTTCATTAATGACTTAAAAACAAATTTTCTTCCAAAATCAATCAGTCAAATTAGTATTCTAAATAGCTTTATATCTGTTTTAGAAAAATTAAATCAAAATGATATTCGTAAAAATGACATTATCTTAACTTCCAATTACTTCATTCAAAAAAAATTATCAAAAACAAATATTAAATCTGAATATATTCCCCCTATTTATCAAAAGAATCAAATCAAATCAAAAAAACTAATTTCAAAAAAAGAGCATCTCTTAATTCATGCAAACTATGTTAATTTAAGCCAATCGTACTTAATACTGAAACCTATGATAGAAAAACTAGAGATATATGTAAAAACAAATACTCTAACCATGAAACATATTCAAAAAGAATTACGAAAAACAAAATATCCCTATGAAGATGATTATGAATTAATGTTATTTATTTACAACCAACTTTTAACTCAAGTAACCCTTAAAAATCTTGACCTTAAGAATTTGAATATCAAACTGATAGGATACAATTGGGAAAAATATAATCTATCTAAAATTAAGCCGATAAAACCTACATTATCCAAAATTAAATCGATGTATCAAAGTTCAAAATATGTTCTACATCTATCCAGTTCTATTGTTGACGACAGATTGTTAATGATTTTAGCAGCAGGGTCAATCCCTATTGTTTATGATACTAGATATAAAGATAATTATTACAACAAAATATTTGATGACTATTGTCTCTTTTTCAAAAATGAAGAAGAACTTAATGAAATATTAAAGAGAAATTTAGTTCCCAAAAGTAATAATGCACAAAACCTTCTAAGTTATAATAACTACTATAATTTGGCAGTTGATATTTGTGAGAAAACACATGATAGGAATGCGACTTGAATAAAGAACTAAACAATACCCTTGAAAAACTTTTATCACATGAAATTGACTTAACAAATCTTAATTATATTGTTGTTTCAAAACTTTTAACTATCGCTGATTATCTAGTCTCTAATTCAAAGACAACAATTGAAAATCAAAAAACTCGCTTTATCATAAATCGTTTTTTAAGCGAAATAAATACTATTCACATAAAAAAAATAGCCTATGACTTTAAGCTATTAAACTTAATTTACGCATTAAAAGTACTTAACAATCCTAAAGACTATATAGAAATACAAGACAACTACTTATCTATTCTTTCAAATTTTCTTAGTTTACAAGATGTTTATGACAATGTACAGCTAATTAAACTTATATGGAAAGAAAAAGATTTTGAAAATTACATCACCCGTCTTTCAAAATTCGCATTAAGTGATTCTATATTCACTGATAGTTTCTTAATACAGCAAAAAAAGATATATACCATATTTTACTTATCAATTATACTCTACGAGAGAGGTGCAAGTTATAAAATATTGCATTTACTTTTATATAAACTCTTTAAAAAAGCTATAAAGAAAGACCAAGAAGAGTTAGTGTTTTACTTGTATACTCCACTTCTTTTCTCTTGGAACGGTGTTTCTCAGACTCAAGAAGATCTGCTTGTTTTCAATACAAAAGTAGAAAAAAAACTTGAAAAATTCATTAAAAAATCGATAATTCCAAAATATAAAATTATACCAACAAAGATACAGATTAAAAAGAAAAAAATTAAAGTTGCCTTTTTGAATGATCGAATCATAAATCATTCAATATTTCGTATTTTTTATTCCCTAATGAAATTATTAAAAGAAAATCCTAATAATAAATATGAATTTATTGTCTATAACTTAGATTTCCCTGAATTTGGAGGATCCCTTCCTAAAAGTGTAAAGGAAATCAAAAAGCTAGACTTTAAGTACGAAAACTTGCACGAGGACTTTGGCTATGAGAAAAGCCCTCTTTATTCAATTGTGCAAAAAAGTTTGAAAATAAGAAGAAAAATCATTGAAGATAAAGTAGATATTTTGATTAGCAATGGAAGTAGGCCAGAAGACAACTTTTTGTTTACAACAAGAACGGCTCCAAGACAATTTTTTTGGAGTCATGGTAATTTTGCTTATGAAACAAAAGAAATTGACAAAAAAATCACACATTGTCACATCAAAGACACAAACCATCACTTTAAAGTTTTTAAAATTCCAATCGATTATTCAATCTACAATCCAATAGTCAATATGCATGTAGTCAAAGAATTAAAATATTCTTTTCCAAAAAAAAGCTTCATATTAGGTTCGATTGGAAGACTTATTAAGATTAATAATATTCAATACTTAGAAACTGTAGCTTCTATTATGAACGAAAACCCCCACACGATTTATTTAGCATGTGGAAGTGGGAATCAAGAAGATATTAAAAAGAAACTTTTGAAATTGGGTATTTTAGATAGATTTTATTTCTCCGGCCATGTTGATCCACATATTTATGGACATATAATTGATTTATTTTTAAGTCCATTTCCTTTTGGAGGGGGAGGAGCACTTGAAGAATATCGTTATAAAGGAAAGCCATATGTAATATTATTTGATGCGAGAGAGCGTACAAGAAGAGGAAAAGAGTTGGATGAATTAATAACTAATATTAGAGATAACAAGGCCTATGGGTTTAAAAGTTCTTTATATTCGGAAAAAGTTCTTTCCTACTTAAAAAAACATTCTTTTCTCAATTCTGCAAACACTCAAGCACAATCGTATCTTTTCACCTCATTTGCTTTAGATATTAAAACATACATATCTATTGCAAATGAATTTATACGGAATAAAAAATTGAGAAACAAATCCACTAAAGAACTTTTATATCATAGAGAT
>CAJXWI010000093.1 GCA_913062735.1 uncultured Arcobacter sp. | reverse complement strand
AACGATGAAATTATTAAAAATAAAAAGGAAGTGCAAAATATAAAAAAACGATATAATTTGCCCTCTACAATGATTCAAACAAACTCGATTATAAGTAATTATGATAAAGAAATAGAAAATAATATCAAAATACGAGAGCAAATAAAATATCTTCTTTCTTATAAAAAAATAGAAAAAAATGTTCTTTTTGAAAAAATAAATGTAAAAAGTCAAAGTCTTATTGTTCGTGTTAAAAATGCAAATAAAAATAAGTTCAAACAATATATAGAAAAGAAGTATTCTATTAAAAAAGCATATTTTATTAAAGACACTCTAGAAATAGAGTTGTTCCTATGAATAAAATAAATCCTTTATACCTTTTACTCTTATTTACTGTAATTACTTTTGTAAGTTTTTTTACGCTTGAACTTAATAAAAATGAAGTAAAAAAATCTTTTGCTTCTCTAAATTCCTTTTCAAAAACGGCCAATGAGTACTCCCTTATAAAAAATGTGTGGTTAAACAAAAATAAAATAAAAAGAGATATCAATGCCTTACTTAGGAGCTTGACAAGTGAGAAAATTACAAAAACGGAATTAGTAGATTCAATTAAAATAAAAATGGAATCAAAAAATGAGAAAAAACTTTCTGCTTTTTTGAATAAACTTCTCAATGCAAACTTTTTATTTTTAAAACTTGAAATTACTCAAGATGTTGTTTTTGCAGAAATAAGGTTAAACTAATGAAGCTCCTTAAACTGTTCTCCTATATTTTATTTTTTCTTTTAATAATAGTTCTTACCTTACCAAAAGAAAACCTATATTATTTTTTTGAAAAAGAATTGAAACATCACAATATTATTCTTTCAAAAGAAAAGATAGAAGAATCTTTCTTTTCTTTAACGCTTTTCTCTGCTGCTGTAGATTTCAACAAAGTACCTTTATCAAAGATTAAAGAAATCGATTTTAATTTTTATCTTATATACAATACGCTTGCAATTAATTCTATTAGTATAAAAGAAGGATTTGTTCCAATCTTGCCTTCTAAAATAAAAAATGCATATTTTTCTTATTCCTTATTTACTCCTTTAACTCTAAATATAAGTGCCAATGGAAACTTTGGAAAACTAATAGGTAGATTTTCATTGTCTTCTTGGCGTTTAAAATTAAAGCTAAGCGAGAGTAACTTAATGAGAGTGAAATACAAAAATATTTTACGAAAAATGAAAAAAGAAAAGAAAGGTTACTCTTATGAATATCAATTATAAGATAAAATCTCTTTTACCGTATTTATATATTCTTTTATTGGCATACACTCTCAATGCCATCTTATTTACATTTCTTCCTAAAAGTGGTGTAAAGCTTGCTTCTAAAACGAATAATCAAATAACATATAGCAGATACAATATCTTTTTTAATAAAAACAAAGAGATGAAAAAAGTAGAAATACTTGAAAAAGAATATTTTTCAATAGAGCAAATACGTGTAAAAGCAATTTTTATTGAAAATGAAAATGAAAATTCAGGTTTAGTAATACTAGAAGATAAAAATACCAATAAATCATCCTTACTTAGTGTTGGTCAAAAGTTTAAATCTTATACTTTAGAAACACTCTTCAATAATTATATTGTTCTTGAAAAAGATGAAAAAAAATATAAAGTGATTTTACTTAAGCCCTCTTCTAAACTTGAATATTCAATACTAAAAGATAAGAAAGAAAACCTTATTCAAAGTGAAAGTGGAGTCAAGATATCAAGGGCTTATTTAAATACTTATGTTAAAGACCTAAGTAAAGTATGGAATAATATAAGTATTAAAGAAATTAAAGTAAAGAATAAAGTTCAAGGTTTCAAAATAAATAATATAAGCCAAAACTCAATCTTTGAAAAGTTGGGTTTAAAAAAAGGAGATATTATTACGCGCGTTAACAACAAAAATGTAGATTCTTATGATTATGTATTTAGCTTGTATGAAAATATTAATAAAATAGAATACTTCTTAATTGAAGTATTAAGAAACAATCAAACACTGGAGTTAAATTATGAGATTAATTAAAATATTTATAGGATTAGTATTATTAAATGTTTTTGTTTTAGCAAGTAGTGATACTATAAATGTTAATTTTAAAGATTTAGATATCAAAGATTTAATCAAAATTACTTCTAAAATAATTAATAAAAATATTTTAATAACGAGCCCCGTTAAAGGAAAAGTTAATTTCATCTCTAATACTGCTGTTAAAAAAGATGAAATGATTAATATATTAATTTATGTGCTTCAAGCAAAAGGTTTCACTATTGTAGAAAATGATGATATCTTAAGAATTGTTAGAATCAATGACACATCTAAATACAATGCCCCTATTATTAATTCAAAAGTAAAAAAACACTTTCAAATGGTAACAAAGGTTTTTAAAGTTTCCTATTCGAATGTTGATTATTTAGCCTCAAAAGTACGGCACCTTATTTCAAAGTCTGCTAAATTAGTGACAGATAAAGAATCTAATTCTATTGTAATAACTGACTTTCTTTCAAATATTAAAACAATAGAAAAAATTGTGAATTTATTAACTCTTGGAAATAAAAAAACAATTGAAACTGTTGCACTTAAAAATATAGATGCAAGTTTAGCCTCTACTAATCTAAAGCATCTTGCTAAGTCTGTTTATAATGAAAAAATCCTAAAAGAAAAAGTAGCTATTATTGTCAATAAAAATAACAATTCAATTACGTTTGTAGGAAAAAAACAAAATGTACTGTTCCTTAAAAAACAACTTTTATCCAATGACAGTTCAAATTCTCTTATTAAAAGAGTAGTAGAAGTTATTTCTTTAAAAAATGTAGAAGCTAAAAATGTTATCAAGATAATTGATTCAATTATAGGAAAGAAAAAATACCTTGATGCTAATATGAAGCCCTTAAGTTCGATAGATGAAGAGTCAAATTCTATTATACTAGCAGGACCTTTAGCTGAAATTGTATTTATCAAGGAATTAATATCTAAATTGGATAAAGACAAACTTCAAGTATATGTACAAGCAAGAATCATTGAAGTGAATGAAAGTCTTGTTTCTGAAGTGGGAGCAAAATACGGAATAGCAGGTGGACGTGGAAACTCAAATGGGATTTTTACGTTTTCTTCATCACTTAATGGTGGAAAAGCATTGGCTTTTGATACTTCAAGTATAGGACTTACTTTGCCTAATATAAGTTCTGGTTTAGCTCTGGGTGCCAGTATTAATTTGCTTAAAGAGAACTATGCTTTGGATATTGTTTCAGAGCCTTCGATTTTATGTATAAACAATAAAGAGTGCTCTATTTATGTAGGAGAAACTATTTCTATTAAAACAGGCTCAAGTACAACAGATGGAGGCGTTACAAATGATTCCTTTAAAAGAGAAGATGTGGGACTGACCTTAAAAGTAAAACCTCGTATTTCAAATGAGAATAAAGTGACCCTTTCAATAGAAACCATTTTAGAAGGGGTAAAACAAACCGTTTCTTCTAGTGGGAATCCTGATACATCTAAAAAGGAAGTTAAAACAACGGCTATTGTTAACAATGGAGAATCCGTTATTATTGGAGGATTAATTGAAAATAAAATGGAAGAAACCAATACAAAAATTCCTCTTTTAGGAGATATTCCATTATTAGGTACTTTATTTAAAAATAAAAGTGAAAGTAATGTTCAAAAGAATCTTGTAATTGTGATTACTCCTTATATTATTCCTAAATCTAGGGATTTATCTTATGTAAGAAACCAGCTTGCACAATTAAAAGCCTTGGAATCAAAATATACCAAAGATATGGAACTAAGACTTTTAGAAAATAAACTAAAAAACGAAAAAAATGATGCAAAACGAGATGAAAAGCTTGTAGCAGTTAAAACAGCATTGACGGAGAAAAAAATAAAAGAAGTAAAACCTAAAAAAATATCAAATACTTTCATGAAAGAAAGACAAAAAAAGATAAACAGGTTATTGGGTCATGATTAAAGAAGAAATTCATGATCTAAATCTTTTTCCTCATGCCATAGAAGAGTATGATTTGGCTTTGAAAAATTTTGTATTGTTTACCCAATATGAAAACAATACTATTATTGCTGTAAGCTCGCTTCATTTGGAAATTGCCTTAGATTATCTTTCAAAATATGAACATTCTTACGAAGTGAAATTTTTGGATGAAATATCTTATGAAAAACTTTTCTCAAAGTTTGTTGATTTACGTGCAGATAAACAAATGTCAAAGATTCAAGAAGAACAAGAAAATGTTCACGTTGAAGAAGATGATTTTGCATTAGATGCTTTTTTAAAAGTGGGTTTGGATATTTTAACCTCAGAAGAATCAGCCCCTATAATTAAATTCGTTAATGCTCTATTTTATCAAGCCATTAAAAGAAATGCTTCAGATATTCATATTGAAATGCATGAATATAAAGGAGAAGTAAGATATAGACTGGATGGGGTTCTCTCAAAACATATTGAGTTGGATAAAAATATTATGGCTTTAGTAATATCAAGAATAAAAGTGATTTCAAATCTTGATATTTCTGAAAAAAGAATTCCTCAAGATGGGCGTACACAAATTAAAATATCTAAAAAAACGCTGGATATTAGAGTTTCTATTTTACCTACTTTTTATGGGGAGAGAGTAGTTATGAGAATACTTATGCAAAGCGAAGACATTTTGTCCTTAGAAGACTTAGGCTTTTCTTTACAAGTACGAAAAGGTTTAGATGAAATTTTACATAATTCTTATGGCATGATATTAGTAACTGGTCCAACAGGGAGTGGTAAATCAACTACCTTGCATTCTTTATTGCATAAAATACAAAACGAAGAACAAAATATTATTACCATAGAAGACCCTGTTGAATATAAATCCAATAATATCTCTCAAATTCAAGTTAATGCAAAAGTAGGGCTTACCTTTGCAAGTGGATTACGCTCCATTCTAAGACAAGATCCCGATATTATTATGTTAGGCGAGATTAGAGATGAAGAAACAGCCTCTATTTCTATTCAAGCTGCTTTAACGGGACATTTATTGTTTTCAACCCTACATACAAATAGAGCGCCTGCTGCAATTACCAGATTAATTCATATGGGAGTTGAGAAGTATCTTCTTTCTTCTGCTTTATTGGCTGTTCTTGCACAAAGGTTGGTACGAATATTATGTGAACATTGTAAAGAAGAAGATGTTTTAGGTTCCCATCATAATACTTTCTCTTTAGATTCAAAAGCCAAAATATATAAAGCAATGGGCTGTAAATTATGCAACTATACAGGATATAAAGGACGAGTAGCTATTGGTGAATTGTTTGTTATAACTGAAGAAATTAAAGAGTACTTAAAATACGATGTAGATGATTCTACTTTAATGAAAAAAGCCATAGATAATGGCATGATAAGTTTAAGTATTCAAATAATACATTTATTAGAAGAAGGCAAAACTTCTTTTCATGAAGCAATTAGAATTGGTCTTTAAATGAAAAAAAAAGCCTTTACTTTAATTGAAGTTATTATTTCAATTACGTTAATGTCTTTTGTAATCGTGCTTTTATTAAATTTAAAAGAGCAAAATCTTTTTCTTGTAGAAAAAGCACAAGAATCGCAAGAAAAGAGTGCCTATTTCTCTTCTTTTATTTTATCTTCTACTTTAAATAAGATAAGTAATGAAAATATATATCTAAGTGATGTACTAAGTTTTCCAAAGTACGAAAATAATAATAAACTTAAAAATTTTAAAATATTTTATTCTCATGAAGGTCTTGATGAAATTAGTCTTTTCTCACCAACAACATTTATCATCAAAGATAAGTCAAAAATAAAAAAACAAACCATTTCTCAAAATTATTATAAAAAATATTTGAATAAAGTTCCTAAGTTTAGTCAGATAAAAGGCAAAGATCCCAGATATAATGCATCCAGAATATTTGATCTATTTGAAGGTAAGAAAGATACTTTTAGAGATATGGTTTTGATTAATTCATGTCATGCAATGATGCTTTATAAATCAAAATTGAAATTTCAAGATTGTTTTGATGAACTTTCATATGCTCTTGATAATGGAAATGCCTCTAGACAACTAAAATTATTACAAAAAAAATAATGAATATTCTTGATCAAATAGTCTTAGAAAAAAAGAATTTAATTAAATATTTAAAACAAAAAAAATTAGATACCATAAAAATTCCGAAAAAAAAGAGCCTATTTAAAAAATCTATTATTAAAGAAATTAAAAAACAAAAAAATGCTTTAATTGTAGAATTTAAGCGTTTTAGCCCTAGTGTAAAAAATTTTAATAAAATCAGAAGCATACAAGATACTATTGAAATTTATGATAAATCAAAATGTTGCTGGATTTCAATACTCACTGATAAGAATTTTGGTGGTAGTTTAAATGATATCTCTATAGCTAAAAAGTTAACAAATAAACCAATAATAAGAAAAGATTTTATCATAGATAAAACTCAAATTTTGGAGTCTAAACTTTATGGAGCAGATGCCATTTTATTAATAGCAAAAATTTTAACAAGAAAACAAATTGAAGACCTTTATCAATTTGCAAATGAATTAAACTTAGATGTTTTAATTGAGATAGAAAGTATTCATGAAATATCAAAAATTAAGAATATTAAAAGTTCTTTAATTGGAATAAATAATAGAAATTTAAAAGAACAAAAGATAAATATAGATAAATCAATTAACTTAAGTAATTTAATAAAAAATAAAAACTTTATTGTTAGTGAAAGTGGAATTGATATCAAAAATATTAAAAAAATTAAAGAAACAACAAATATTAAAACTTTTTTAATTGGAGGGAGTATTTTAAATTCTAGTAAGACCCTCAATTATATTAATAAACTTTATAACTCATAATGACTCTAACTCATTTTAAAAACAAAAATCAAACTATAGAAATGGTGGATATCTCTAAAAAAAAGAAAACAGCAAGAATAGCTGTTGCTGAGTCTTTAATTAAAATTGATAAAAGTCTATATCAAATATTATTAAATGATCAAAATTTATTTTCTAATTTATGTGCAACTGCTAAAATTGCAGGAGTATTAGCGGCAAAAAATACTTCTCTACAAATTCCCTTAACTCATCAAGTACCTATTGATCATATTACTATTGAATTTAAACTTTTTGACAAAGAATTTTTAAGAATAATATCATCAGTGAAATCAAAATATACTACAGGCCTAGAAATTGAGGCTCTAACAGCTGTTAGCACCTCATCAATAACAGTATTTGATATGTTAAAATCTTATAAAAAAGAAATTATTATTCAAAATATTCAAATCATAAAAAAAAGAGGCGGGAAAAATAACATTGGATGATATTTTTAATGCAATAAGATTAATTGAAAAATATCTTCCAAAACCAACTTACACCTTAAAGAAAACAAAATCTCTAACTTGTAAAGATTTAATAAACGACAGATTTACTCTAAAAGAAAATATACCTCCATATAATCAATCCGCAATGGATGGTATAGGAGTTATATCTAAAAAAGATGCTTACATTTTAAAAGGCAAAACACATCTTGATAAATATATTGACTATAAGATTAAAGATAATGAATGCGTAATCGTTAAAACAGGATCTCTTATACCTAATTCAATAAAATATATAATTCCAAATGAGGCTTACTTTCAAAATAAAAACTTATTTCATATTTTTAAATATGATTTTAAAAATACATTCATAAGAAAAAAAGGACATGTTTTTAAATCAGGACAAAAGTTTATCTTAAAAAATAGAAACTTAAGCAAAAAAGAACTTTTTATTTATAATTCTTTCAAAGACATAAGTGTAAAGATTAAAAATAGTCTTTCTTTTAAAATTATTTCAACAGGAAACGAATTTACAAAAAATCATTTTATAAACCCAACTAATGCCTCATATTTAGAGAATTATTTAAATTCAAAATTTTTTTTTTATTTAATTTTTTAGTTTGTTTCCCTTCTTTCGCAGACAATCATAATGTTTACGATACACTAGAGTTGATCAAAAAAGATTTAAAAACTCTTGAAAAAGCTGTTTACTCAAATTCAAGTGAATTCAATAACACAAATTCAGCTCCATCAAGTATTGATAGTAACTCTGAAGATGTACTTACAAGACATTTGTTGAAATTATCTGAAATTGAAAATCAATTTCAGGAACTTACTAATAAATTTGAAGAAATAAATTTTAAGCTTGATAAGTTGTCAAATAGACTTTCTAAAGTGCAATCAGATAATCA
>CAJXWI010000092.1 GCA_913062735.1 uncultured Arcobacter sp. | reverse complement strand
TTTAATACAGTACCAATTTTAATAGACTTATCATGATTTATGATTTTTGATTGAGTTAATCCAAAACTAGAAATCCTTGATACACTTAAACCTTCTACATCATTATTTGGTAATATTGACAATATAGATAGCTCTTCCGTATTTATAGCAGAGGAGAAACCAGTAAAGGATGGATGGATAGGATGCATTACATCTTTATCAAAATAAAGCATTGGTAATTTTGATATATCTATATTTCCATTTTCTTTCAAATCATTACTAAATCGAATTGATTCATAATATGAATTATCACCACTATAAACACTTTTTAATGTATGTTCTAGTTCAGATAGTACACTTTCATTTTCTGCTTGAATATAGAGCGATGAATTCCACATACCATGGTTTAAACCTTTTTGAAATCTCTCTATATAATTATCTATTAGGTTTTCACAATACTCTGCTGATTTGTTTATCTCATCAAAAGTAATGCCTATAGTATCTGTTATGCTTGTGTTTTTATTTGTACTTTTACTTTCATTTGTTGAATTAGTTCGAGAAGAGTTTTCTGTTTCTGAAAATAAATTTCCTCCAACCATGGCTCCCATCCCGGCTCCGATTGTAGGTGCACTAAAGAATGCCCCTACAATAGTACCTAATACAGTAAATCCTAATGTTCCTATTGTTGCATCATCAGTTTTCTTTGAATTTCCACTTGTATCACTAACACTAGAGCCACTTGATAACGTTATCCCCTCCGAATCTGTATGACTATGTTGTTCATTTTTACTTTGTTTAACAAATCTATGTAATTCATTACCAAGCATTTGATAATTTGATATAATCTCTTGTATAGTATTTAAATTATAACTTTCAGCTACTAAAACTATACGAAATTTTTTTCCTTGCATTGGAAATAAAATTTTTTCTAATGATTGTTTATACTCTTTATCCGAATCTCTCTTTAATGCAGGAATTCCTAACATGGCCTTTGAGTGTTTCATCTCATTTTCAAATTGAGGTTGTTGCTTCTTATCATTCTGAACTATTGAGCCTGAATATATTCCTTCAAATGTGTCCTTTAAAAAACTATCACTACCAGTTTCCCTAGTAGTTCCTAAGTATAAATCTATACCGTCAAGAGAACTTTCAATCATGTAAACTATTTTTTTTGTTTTAGATGAAACAGCACTTAGTAATTGTTGAAAATCTATTAGGTTTAAATCCGTATTGGATTTATTTCTATCATATGAAATGTGCGAAATTTTTATAAAATCTATATTCTCATTATTTTGAATTTCTACATTCTCAATGTTATAATTTTCATAATCTTTTCTCTCTAAAAATTGTTGTATTGCCTTATCAAGTTTTAGTTCCCGTATTGTAGAATTTTTATTAAAAGTCTGCAAATTTTTTTTCAAATTAATCCTTTTTTTCTTCCATTAAATTCTCCTATATTAAGATTAGTATATCTTAACAATGTCGTAAAAATGTCACATTAGCCTATGAAATTGGATTTGTATTGCTGAATATTTAAAATTATCTTCTTTCTCTAGCAACTCAACGAGAACCTTTTTATATTACACAGTATTTTTAATGCTCAAATATATTACTGGAAAACTTCATTAGTTAATTGTTTATTTCCAAGTTTTTTTAAGCTTATTAATATACCACTAATCTTAATCTCTTTATTGAATAGTCTTCCAAATATGTACTGTCTACTTCTCCCCTTTGACTCAAGTAAGGCTTTTTCATCCATCAACATTTTTTTAAGTTGAGGGACTATCAAATCAGGTTTTTTCGGATAGCTATGTGATCTTAAAGCTTTATGTATTTGCTTTGTATGAATACGGCTATATTTTGATAAATCATACTCAACATCACATTCATTACACCTATAAAGGCTATTTGAATACTCTGTAGTTATTTGTCCACATTTGTAACAGAAATATTCAGCTCTTTCGAGGTGACCTAACTTATTTGCAACTACTACATGAAGTCTATCGTATTCAATTCCACCGGTTATATTTAAATTTTTTAGTCTTCTTTCAAAACTTCCATGAGCGCAACAACTCCCACAATCTTCACAGATGTATAACCCATTGCTACATTTTTGAGAAACTCTGCTGTCTATAATTGCATTACATTGACCATTAAGACAATGGTTTAAATAAATCACTCTATTTTTACAAGAACAGTTTGTGTTTTTACAAACAAACTTAGTAACAGCATTTGCATGAAAGTTTGAATTTTCCAAAGGGTATAGAATATTTCCACATTCAGTACAATACAATCTTTCGAGTAAACGATTAAATCTATTAATTAAAGTTATAAATCTAGTATACAATCCAATCTCATTATTCATTCCATTCGAAGTTTTCTCTAAAAGATTTAAATTTAATATTTTCATGAAATCAAAAAGTTTGTATTCCTTCCAATTCTCATTTTTTTCAATATTATTTTGAAAACACTGGCTTTGGTTACACCACCAGAATTTTTTGCCTGAGAATGATAATTTTTGGGCCTCTTGCCCACTACAAAATGTATACCCTATTGGTTTTTCATATGGATTCTTTTTGACTTCCACTATATGTGCATTGTCACTAAAATAATTGCCTTCATTTAATTTAATTATAAATCCATGCTTTTTACCAAATTCTATTACTTCGTTTTCAGATCTCAAAGGTATACCCCAATACTTCCCCTCTTGATTATATTTTCTACCTGAAATTTTTTTTATATCATCAACAATGGACTGCTGATATGAAAATGATATCTTAAAGTAATAATTCTCACTTCCTTTGTTAGATATAAATGATTCTTTTGAAATAATTTCATCCTTAGAAGAAATTATTTCACGAGCATATCCATTACATTCACCAAAATATTTATGAATTTTCACCTTTTTAGTTGTATCAAATTGAATAAAATTCAATACACTCTTTATAAGTCCATGTGTTGCCATAAACCCATCAGTCTCACTAAATTTGGCAATCAAATCAATAATTAAAAATGTTGAAAAATCTATATTGTTTTTATTCTTGTATGCCAATTCTAATACCCTAATGTCATTAAACATAGATAGGTCGCTCAATTCAAAATTTAATTTCTTTAAGTATTTAAGATGAAATAATTTTTTTAAATATAAAACTTGATTTTCTTCATTTAATTCAATTAATCGTTTGATTCCAAAACTTAAAAAATCTTGATAATTATTAATTTCATAATCTTCAAACTTACTAATAATATAATGTAAAAGTTCTTGATTTTTATTTTTATCTAAAACTGATGATAATAAAGTATTTATATTACTTACTCTCATTTCGAGTTTAAAAAATAATTCTGTATCAATACAATCAATATATTTTTCAGCTATTTCCGCATCACTAAGCTCTATTAATAATTGGTTAAAGGCTGTTAATATTAATAAGTTATTGTTTTTTTGTTCAAGATATTGATGTATTTTAAATTGTAAATTATATTCTATGCTGCTGACTTCAAGTTTTTTTGATAAAAGGTGCATTTCCTTAATAAAAAAATCTTCATCAATTGATATAATATAATTATCTATATATGGAGTGATTTCTTGAATATTATTTTGAATGGCAATAAATATTAAGTCACATACTATAGCTTTATTCGTTGACTGATCTATAATTCTAATGATATCGGATAAAAAACTAGGATGATTCTTGATTTTATTAATTAAATTCATATTAAATTCAAAAGCGCTCAATATAAAATTTAAATCTATCTCATTTATATTTATATAATCTTTTTTTATTAAATTTCTTTTAAAGTCACTATCGAGAGAATCTTTAAATCTTTTTAAAGATTCTTTATGTAAAAAAACTTCATTAACTAAATCATGACTAAACAAGTCAATATGATCATTAATTTCATTAAAAAAATCATGGTCTGATAGATTGTTAAATGTATTTTCTAGTATTTTCAAAAAGTTATTGATTTTTAGATTTTCCTTATCAAATAAATCAATTATTTTAATTTCTCTTTGAAAGTCATCTTTGATATATAAATATTTATCATAACTTATTATTAACTCGTATAATTTAAGATAGTCTTCATAGCTATAATCAAAATATCTACATTCTTTTGCAGTATCTCTATTACGATCATTTGATATTTCTAGAATCAGAACTCTAGATTGATTGTTTACAATAGGTTGATTATCTACCCAATTGGTGCAATGTAAAAATACTTCTTTATGGCTATTCACTTCTTGAATAACTCCATAACCCTTTTCTTTAGAATACCACTTTAGTACACCAAGTGTTTTTTTCTTGGATGCTTTTGTTTGTTTATTCATTTCTATATGTACCTCATATTTAATAAAATTATACTTGTCTCTCAATATACAGAAAATGTACTATTTCCCATTCTCTTGTATATATTTAGAGAATCTATTTTTATTTTTTACAAAAAAAAGTAAACTCTTAGTCTAAGCTTTAATCAATCATTTATAATATCAATTATGCAACCCAATAATTCTTCTATTTTCTCCCTATTATTATTGTTAATATATTGACAAATTTCAGGGGAGGTATACCTATCATACAAATCTATATTTTGAAGTTGATTACATAAATTCTCTCTTGACTTTTGATTGAAATTTGATGAATATCGAATTAGATGTTTTTTTATAATGGATTTTAACAAAGTAGGTGACAATTCATTTAGTTCAATGGCTAATATACATAGTCCAAGTATAGACATTTTAAATGTATCCCAACCAGTAATTAAATGACTAGTTCCAAATGCCCAGTAAATATAATTATCTTGAACATATAACATAAACTTATTACAGTTTCTAATACTTCCCTTGCGTATGATTTCAAAATATTTATTTGTAATCTGAAAAGTTTCAACAAAGCTTATACTTTCTTTTTTATAAGGAATAAATGTTAGTTTAGCAAAAATTTTCATTGCGTTATCTTCAAGCTTTCTTTTGTCTGTAGCACTTGAATGAGGAGAATTTACTGCTACCAATAGACATTCTGATATTGTATTTATCCATTCAACTATAAAACTAGTAAAAAATGAGTTGCTTTCTACTGCTAATAAAAGAATGTCTTTTATATCTTGTGATATTTCTTCAGACCATTGCTCCAAATTATTGATTATAACGCTTCCTTCAGAAATATTTTCAATTAACAATTGATTTACTAGAAGATTTAATTTGAATAGAAAAGAATTCTGATCAAAACTTGAGTATATTGGATCTAAATATGTTTGCATATTTCGTAGTTGATTGTCTGGTGCTAATAGGAATACCTTTGTGGTATTGAAAATGGCTTTGTTAATATCTTTAAAAAAATAATTATCATTTAACTCTCTATTAATTAATGAATTAAACAATATATCTGATAACTGCTCCATTGCTATTTGAGTCACTGGTCCAGTTTTTGTACTTATTGCTCCAAAAGTAGATAGCTTTTCCAATAAACTTATTGTATTTTTTGCATGAAAAGTATCTCCTTCTTTCAATAGAATCTTAGTGATATTTCCCGAATATATTGAGCTTTCCATTAATACATCAATCATCTGTTTAGGAAAAATTAATTCTACTCCACTAATAAAATACCCTACAACTAATGCTGCATGTTCCTTACTGTGATTTTCATATCCGGGATAATCTATTTGGGTGTAAATTTCAGTTAATTTAACATATGTATTTAAAATTTGTTCTATATATTGTTCATCCGGCTTGTTAATAGCCATAATTAATAGTTTTCTTAGATGTTCCAATGTGTACATCAAAAAATTATCATGATATTTTGGATTTGTTATTATTGAATTCTGAAAAAATGTATTTCCTTTTGCTTTTATATAAGCACTATTAATTAAAACTATTGCATTTAAAGCTGCGGAAGTAATTTCATAATCATTTTTTTGAGCATTAGATATCACGAATGAAACTGAATAATCAATCGCTTTTTCAGATTTTAGTCTCCAATTTTTATTTTTATCAAAAAAATGCCATTTAGCTATGTCATGATTTGGCCAAAGATTTTGTTCTTCTAATAACGCTATTTTTTGAGAAGCTGAAATTGTTCTATTGAATAACTTAATTGCATAATTTAAATCTTCGCTTGAACTATCGACCATCATATTTAATTGCTGTATAGGGTTAATAAGTAATAATGCTCTCTTGAAAGAATATAAAAACAAATATATTATAGAAATTGTCAAAATTAAAAAGAATAAAAAATAAGAAGATTCAAAATCTTTTTCAATAAATAAAGATAATGAAGTAATCAGAATAGAAAAACTTAATGCAAATATAAAAGGTAATAAAATTTTCTTGTCACTACTCAACTGTTTAAATAGACCATATGGTAATCGCTCAACATTTATTTGTAATACAAATATAATCAATGTAAATACTATCGCTGTTGCGCTAATAAATCCACTTCCTACACTAACAAATAAGCTTTTCAATGTTTCAAGGTTCCCAATAAGCAATGACTGTAAAAAAGGACTAGTTTGATTAGCTAGTAAGAAAATAAAAATAATTATCAGACTATTTTTAATTAATACAAATTTAGAAGTATCTCCCGTATGTTTAAACAAGTAAAATTTAAACCAAAAAGCTGCTAGTTTATCAGGAAACGATTCTTTAAATCTTTTTATATTATCAATTAGCATCTCTTTATCAAAACAAAATAGTAATATTTGAAATATAGAAATGAGAAATATATCTTGATATACTGAGTACTGTAAATATATAAATAAAAGTACGAGAAATTTTGGAAATAAATAGTTAATATAGTAGCTTGCATTATTTTTATATGAAGAATTTTTCTCTATAGAATTTATTACAGTAAATTCTATTAAAAGAAAATAGATAAAGAGTATATTTATATATGGATATGAGAAATAAAAACAAAATAAAAATATTTGAATAAATATTAAAGAGTTATTTAAAAAATTTGATTTTTTGCTTTTAAATAGAAACATTTAGGGTACCCTTTACTTTATATATTCAATTATAATATCTAAATATAACTTTTATTATATAAATATAAAATTAAATTATTAATTATTAATTATAAAGAAAATAAATCCTTGAAATTACAATTATTATACTTGCCGTTCCAATTAATTATTCGTGAAAAGTAGTATTTTCAATAGTTAATTAAATAAAGTTAGGTTCATACTTTATGAGTATAAATACTATGTATGCCAAATTACTAATCCGGCAATGTAATCAACACAAACTGATTGTTTAAGGATGTTCTAGGTACTTATATTCATGGCACTGTCTAAAAATGTCTTTTGTCCTAATATATCCTTTTTTATGCTTTAACTATAATTATTTTTGAAATATTGATTTACTCATCAAATTAAATTTGTACTCCAAAAGATTTTTTACAAAACTACAATTCTTTTTGTTAAATTCTATTGTAATTGCATCATCTGATGCTGTGGGATCAGTTATTACAATACCTTTTGTTCCATTTTTATACCAAATCTTCTCAATATTAGGGTATTTTTTATTTGGGAATAATGAAGTAATCAATCCAATATATCTTGTTCCATTAAATTGAGTATACCTTGCAACGTTTGGTATAGTTTTGATTATCTTTTTATTTCCACATGTAGAATAAAATGAAGCTTGTGAAATTATGCTTTTTCCAATATTTTCTAATGTTTGGATCGGTATGACTTTATCACTGGCATTTAAGTTAGTTATAAACAATACAATTAATAATTTATTTTTTGTTAGTCTCATCATTTATCGTCCTTTTTTAATTTGATATAATTTCACTAGTAAAGTAAAATGAACCTAAATAAGTTATTATCCCAAAAGCGATGTATAACTTAAACATATTTTTCGCTATTTTTAAATTTTTTTCTTTATTTAAATAAAACCCTGAATATAAAAATCCAAAGAATATCATACTGTATAGTGGTAAAATTGGTAATGAAAAAGAATTCAATAAGTGGTGAAGATCTACATTATTTGGATTTGATGCTAATAACTTAAGTATTAATTTATTTAACATAGTTATGATAATACCACTTACGAATGAACTAAAAACAATAACTACGATTCTTGATATAAATTTAATTTTACTCATAAGTTTCCCTAAAATTTATTACTTATTCGATGAAACATGCTATCTAAAATAAAATTAGACTTAATTTAAAAAACTACTATTAAATATGATGAAAAGGAATACGTAAATCTTTATGCATATGAAAGATAATACTTACAGCCAAGTTCCTTA
>CAJXWI010000091.1 GCA_913062735.1 uncultured Arcobacter sp. | reverse complement strand
TTTGAAAAAGATACAGGGATTACTTTAAAGTGGCTAGCAACTGGTACGGGGAAGGCTCTTAAAATGGGAAAAAATTGTGATGTAGATATTCTCTTTGTACATGCTCCCACTTCTGAGAAAAAATTCGTAGCAAAAGCTTATGGGCAAAACCGTCAAGAAGTGATGTACAATGATTTTATTTTACTTGGACCTAAAAATGATTTTGCAAAAATAAAGGGCTTGAATGTACGCTCTGCATTAAAAACAATAAAAGAAAAAGAAGCAAAGTTTTTTTCCCGTGGAGATAATTCTGGTACAAATAAAAAAGAAAAATCTTTATGGAAAAAAGCGCTTAAAAAGCTTCCCGAATCCGAAAATTGGTATATGCAAACAGGACAAGGAATGTTAAGTACTATAAATATGGCTTCTCAAATGAATGGATACACCATGAGTGATAGAGGTACTTGGATTAAGTATATGAGCCAACATGAAAACAATAATACCATGAAAGTAGTACTTGAAGGATACCCTTCTTTAGTTAATCAATACAGTGTTATTAGCATAAATGCAAAAAAATGTGCAAATGCAAAAGAAGAACTTGCAAAAAAGTTTACGACTTGGATTAATTCTTCTAAAATACAAAGGTATATTGCAGATTTTAGACTATTGGGGCAAGCGCTTTTCATCCCCAATGCTAACAAATAAAAGTACTTGGAAAAAGATAAAATGAATCTATTTACAGATGGTTTTACTGAAGCTATAGAGTTATTACTCAAAGGTGATGACAGTGTTTACTCAGCAATTTTTGCAACACTTAGTGTATCGTCTTTGGCTTTATTAATTAGTTTAATTATTGGTTTGCCTCTTGGTTTTATCTTGGGTTATTATTCTTTTAGAGGAAAAGTAATTTTAAGAACCATTGTAGATACTCTTTTAGCTTTGCCAACGGTTGTCATTGGCTTGATTTTATATACTGTTTTGTCAAAAAATGGTGTTTTTGGAGAATTTGATTTACTATTTACCCTAAAAGCCATTGTTATAGGACAGGTTATTTTATCTTTGCCTATTATTATTGCTTTAACAGCTGCTCAAGTTGAAAGCGTAGATAAGCGCTTATATACTTCTTTAAAAGGTTTAGGCGCAAAACCCATACAAATATTAAATGCTACTCTAATAGAAGCCAGATTTGGCATCATGACAGCTGCCATTACTGCTTATGGAAGAATAATTACAGAAATTGGAATTTCTATGATGGTGGGTGGAAATATTAAATATCACACAAGAACAGTAACAACTGCAATAGCACTTGAAACAGGTAAGGGTGAGTTCGTAACTGGACTTGCCCTTGGTTTGGTTTTATTTTGCCTTGCACTTATGGTTAATATTGCCTTGTCTGTACTAAAAAGGAAGTGGGCTCAATGAAAACACTCTATGAATTAAAAAATATAAAACATTATTATGAGGGAAAAAAAGTATTAGATATTGAAGAATTGATTTTAGAAGAAAATCAAATTATTGGTTTTTTAGGGCCAAATGGAAGTGGAAAATCTACCCTTTTTTCTTTGCTTTCTTTTGTTACTAAAGTATCAAAAGGAGAAATTATTTTTGATGGTTTGTGCTCTACTTTATTGGGATTTGATGCAAAACAAGATATTGTTATTTTACCCCAAAATCCTTATTTACTTAAACGCAGTGTTTTTGAGAATATCGCTTATGGTTTAAAAATAAGAAAAAGTTGCGATAATTTAGAAGAAGAAGTATACAAGGCTCTTACTTTAGTGGGCTTAGATAAGTCTTTTTCAAAAAGAAAACACAGTGAACTCTCAGGTGGTGAAGCCCAAAGAGTTGCGCTTGCAGCAAGATTAGTATTAAAACCTAAGGTGTTAATTCTTGATGAACCCACAGCAGGAGTTGATACAAACTCTGCACAATTAATTAAAGAAGCCATTTTACTTGCAAAACAAAAATACAATACCAGTATCTTTATTTCAAGTCATGATTATAATTGGCTAAATCATATTTGTGATAAAAAAGTTGCTTTGTTTCAAGGAGAGTTAATACAAAGTGAGAGCATAAACCTATTGTTTGCACCTTGGGAAAAAAATGAGGAAGGCAATTTAGTTAAAGTTTTTTTAGATGGACAAAAACTTGTTATTCCTAATTCTAAAGAAAAAAAACGCGATTCCATCATGATGATTAACTCTGATTATATACATCTAGAAAAAATGCCTACTTTAAAGAATATAACTGAAGAAAGCTTAAGTGCAACCGTTTCTTCAATACATCAACAAAACTGTCAAAACCACTTATTGGTTGAGTTTTCACTAGGTGGTATTTGTTTAAATTCAAGATTAAAAAAAGAAAATATTGAAAAAGACTATTTACTTCCAGGTAATAATATCTTTGTTAAAATTGACACCCAAAAAGTACAATGGTTATAAATTAAAGAAGAAAAAAAAGTGCCAATCAAGTGGCACTTCTTGCTTATTTATTTGGAATAGGGTAGTTTTCAACTACAAAATCAATGTCTTTATCTCCACGTCCACTTAAATTAATTAAAATACTTTGATCGTTACTTAAACTTTTTGCCAGTTTCATAGCATAGGCAATAGCATGTGCTGATTCAAGTGCTGGAATAATACCTTCTAACTGAGAGAGTTTATAAAAGGCATCAATGGCTTCAATATCATTACAAAGACCTACTTTGGTTCTTCCTAATTCTTTTAAATATGCTTGTTCTGGACCTACTGAAGGATAATCAATACCTGAGGCAATTGAGTAAACAGGGGAAGGTTCTCCTTCTTTGTCTTTTAACATAATAGAATTAAACCCGTGCATAATTCCTTCTTCTCCATAAGATAAAGAAGCAGCATGCTCTCCTAATTCCTTTCCTTTTCCAAGAGGTTCAACGCCAATTAATTGCACTTCTTCCTCTTGGATAAAACCAGCAAAAATACCCATAGCATTTGAACCTCCACCAACGCATGCAATTACATGAGAAGGAAGTTTGTTCTCTAAGCTTAAAAACTGTTCTCTTGCTTCAAACCCAATAATACTTTGAAAGTCTCTTACCATCATTGGAAAAGGATGAGGGCCTACTACTGAACCAATACAATAAAGAGCGCTAGAAGCTTGAGATATATAGGACTCAAAAGCAGAATCAACCGCTTCTTTTAATGTTTTTAATCCGTGAGTTACTGGAATTACTTTAGCCCCTAAAATTTGCATTCTTATTACATTTGGATGCTCTTTTTTTATATCTACTTCGCCCATATGAATTTCACATTCCATTCCAAAATAAGCAGCGGCCGTAGCAAGTGCAACACCATGCTGTCCTGCCCCTGTTTCTGCAATCACTTTTTTCTTTCCTAAATGTTTGGCTAAAATAACTTCTGCCATACAATGGTTTAATTTATGTGCTCCTGTATGGTTTAAATCTTCTCTTTTTAAATAAATTTTTGCGCCAGCACATTCTTTGCTAAGATTTTTAGCATAAGAAATAGGAGTTGGTCTTCCTTGATAGTGTTTTCTTACATAGGACAGTTCTTCTAAAAAAGTAGGAGAATCTTTTAATTCTTCATAGGCTTTTTTGATATCTTCAAAAGCTTCTTCTAAAACAGGTGGAATATAAGAACCTCCGAATTTACCAAAATAACCTTCTTTGTTGGGAGTGTTTTTTAAATAGTCTTTAATCATTATTTCTCCTAAAATTCTTTTTATTATTATATGTTAATTAGCTTAAAGTAGGTTTTTCAAAAATATATTTAAAATGGAAATAATAATAAATGTAAATTACAATTATAAGGTAATTTATATGTTTAAAATTTCTTTAAAAATAAAGTTTATAAAAATAATTTTAAGTTATTTTTTTTATTTTTAATGTAATATCTACGAATACTACGTACAATATTGCTATTGTTACACATTATTAATTTGTAAGGTTAAAAAATGGAAGATAGAATAAATGAATTTATTAAATTAGTACAAGATGGAAAAGTTCTCGAAATATGTAATCTGTTCTACGCTGAAAATGTCTTAATGTTAAACAATGGAATTATTTTTGCTAAAAATAAAAATGAAGCTTATGTCAAATATGAAGTTTTTGAAAGTACAATAAAAGATTTTGATATAGAACTGTGCTCAAAAAAAATTGTTGGCAATGTTTCTGAACTTATATTCAATTATAAATTAACCAATATAAATAATGTCACCTATGAATTTATTGGAAAACATCTTCAAACATGGGAAGAATTAAAAATTACAAGAGAAGAATATATTTCTCTGTAAAACGTAATAGTCTTAGTTTTTATATGAATAATGAAGATATTTAGCTCTAAAATGTTATTTTATATTACAAAAATCTAATAATACAGATTTAAAAGAATCGTTTTTTTACTTAGTACAGCAGAAGTAATTTAATATAAAAAGAAGAATATGAAAACAAAGATATATTTTCTCCCTGGTTTAATGACAGATGAAAGATTATGGAAAAACCTTTTTTCTTTATTTGATGATACTTACGAACTTATTCATGTAAATATTCCTTTAAAAAGCACTTTTGATGAAATAATAGATGCTTTATCTTTCAAAGAAGAAAAAATTAATTTACTTGGCTTTTCCTTGGGTGGTTATGTTGCATCTTATTTTGCTTGTAAATATCCCCAAAGAATTAATAAATTATTTATACTTGCAGCAAGTCCTTCTTCCATGCACAAAGATGAAATTATAAAACGAAGTCTTGCTATTGAGTTTACGAAGAAGCATGGATTTAAAGGCTTAAGTGCGAAAAAAGTCATTTCTTTATTAGAAGAAAAAAATTCTAATAATACAGAACTTATAGAAGTAGTACAAGACATGTACCAAGATGCAGGTGCTTTTGTCTTTGAACTTCAAATGAAAGCTACCTTATTGCGAAAAGACTTATCACAGGATTTAAAAGCATTAAAAAACTTGGTTTATTTTTTTTATTCAAAACGAGACAGACTTTTAAATCACAATTCCTTGCGTAAATTAGAAGAAGAATACACAGAAGCAAGGTTTATTATACACAACAGCACTAGCCATATGTTGCCATTAGAGGAGCCAGAAAAACTACATATGTTAATACTTGAATGGATCAAAAATAAAAAATAAGTGTTTACATTTTAAAGTTTTTATACACTAAAACTTTTCCTTTATCATCTGCAATATATAAGTTTCCTTTTTTATCAAAGGCAATACCTTCTTGAGCATGTGCACTATTTAGTTTTTTCTCTTTAATGATTCTTTTTTCTTTAAATGAATATAAAAAAATTGTGCTTGTTTTATCAGAAACTAAATACAAGTCACCCTTATAATAAGTCAAACCAGAAATATCTATTAATCCATGATCAATAATACGAAGAATTTTTAGTTTCTTCTTTTTAGTATTATAAGGAAGAATTACAATAACTGAAGCATCTTCTTTAGGATAAGCTATTCGTGATTGATTTGAGAGATATAAATTAGAGTCTATTAAGGTAATACCCTCTAACCCTCTTTTTTTATCTTTTTTTAAAAGAAGCTTGTTTTTATATTTTCTTTTAATAGAAATTTCTTTTTTTATATGAAAGTTCTTAAGATGAACTAGTAGAATATTGTCTTTTCCTTCAATAAGCAGAATTAACAAGTTGTTTTTTTTATCAAAACTAATTCCTTCAAAATCATAAGAACCCAGATTCTTTTTTCTTAGAATTTTTCCTTTTAAGCTTAGTTCATATAAGAAACCTTCATCATTAACAACAAAGAGGGTATTTGTTTTTTTTACATAAGTGATTCCGGATGCTTCTGGAATTAGTGCCAGTACTTTTGCATTTGCATTTAAAAATGGCAAAGAACACAAAAATATCAAAAAAATACTTTTCATTTAATCCTCTTTCTTTTTTTACAAGTATATAGAAGAAGTGGTAAATAGTAGATTTTTAAGCTGTTTTCTTAAAATAATATATTATTTGAATCTATTATTAAAATAAAACACACAACAATAATGCAAAAACAAAAAAATATTGAAAATAAAAATAATAAGAAAGTTTGAAATAAGACTCTTATTTTGGCCATTTTGACTCCTTAAAATATATTATAAAAAAATAATGTGTGTAATTTATGGGAAATATAATTCTAAATTTACAAAAAATAAGCAAAAGGTATTGACAAATGACAATTAAATATATATAATCCCCATATAATATTACTTTTATATATAAAAGTAGTGAAAAAAAACTAAGGAAGTCCAAATGGCAAAAGTATTAAATAAGAAAAAAGTTGCAAAGATATCTTTAAAAGCAAGCAAAAAAGTAAGCAAAAAAAAGAATGTTAAAAAAGTTGTAAAAAGTGTTATTAAAAAAGTTGTTAAAGCAAAACCGACAAAAGTTAAAGATGCAAAAAAAGTTGCTAAAAAAACTGCAAAAAAAGTTGCTAAGAAAGTAAATAAAAAAGTAAGTAAAAAAGTTGTTAAAAAAACTGCAAAAAAAGTTGTTAAAAAAGTAGCAAAAAAAGTAGCAAAAAAACCTGCTAAAAAAGTAGCAAAAAAAGTTATTAAAAAAGCTGCAAATAATACTTCAAAAAAAGCTAAAAAAATAGCATAAATAATTTATAAAGAAACAGATAATCTGTTTCTTTATAAAAATACTTTCTTCTTTTATTAATGTTTCTTCACAAATACCTTAATTCCAAGATTGAAAACTATCTTGATAATCATGATATTTTAAGTTAGGAATAATATCAAAAATCATAATCTTGTTTTATAGTTACTTCTTTAAAAAAGGAATTATAAAATGAAAAATATCTTATTTCCAATAATCTTAGTACTCGTTTTCTTTTCTGCTTGTTCCCAAAAAGAAACACATCTCATTGCTCCTAAGTCTGAATATCTTTATTTAAAAATACCAAGTACCTATAAACTTATGGAGAAATATTATAAAAATAATGACAGACGACTTCTTTTTATTCCTTATACCAACTATAAAAATAATTACCAAGAAATGATAAGTAGTACAATTAATGCTGATTCTTTTGGTCTTTATATGAGTGAATATATACATAAGTTAGAAATATCTTGGTTTCTTAAGTGTAAGGGCAGTTCTCTTGAAGTTTTAGGAGCGGGTATTGAAAATACCTTTGAGGTTGCATTTATTTCTGTATTTTGTCCCCAAAATTCTATACGAAAGAATAGTATGACGCGATTTATAAAAATAATAAAAGGAAGGGAACATTTTTATATTATTGAAAAAATATTTTTGTATTCGCCAAGTGCAAAACAAACAATAGAAACAATGATCTATTTAAAAACAGTGCAAGTTTGTGATTCAAGACGTAACAATTGTAAGGAAATTAAAAGCAAAGTTGATTTTTAAGTGTAAGTAACTTAAATATAGAGTATTTTAGAATAAAATAAGAAGATAAAACAAATAAGTATTAAGGACATATTACGTGAATGATAACGAAAAACTTTTAACAAGGTTTTATGAAGCATTTAGAGCGTCAAATTTTAGAGAAATGCAAAAATGTTATCACAAAGACATTGAATACAATGACCCTTTTTTTAGAATAAGTGGAAAAAGAGCACAGGCTATGTGGCACATGCTTTTAGAAAAAAAAGGGAATCCCAATACAAAAAACTTCAAAAATGTAAAAGCAAACGATTCTAAAGGAAGTGTTTCTTGGGATGCTAGATATATATTTTCAATTACTAAGAAATTTATTCATAATGAAGTAGAAGCTGAGTTCATATTTAAAGATGGAAAGATAATATCTCATAAAGACAGCTTTAACATGTATTCTTGGTGTAAAATGGCTTTTGGATATGTCGGAATTATATTTGGTTGGAGCTTTTATTTTCAAATCAAACTAAAAAGAATGGCTAATAAACGCCTTGATTCTTTTATTAAAAGACATCCCCAGTATAAAGAATAAGAAGAACTTATTCTTTAAGCATTGAAAAATATTCTTCTCTTCTTATTTCTTTTGCCCCTAAGGATTCAAGATGCGCATTATGTACTTGACAGTCAATTAATTTGATGCCATTGTTTTTGGCTTCTTTGCATAAGTGATAAAAAGCTACTTTAGAAGCGTCTGTTTTTTTTGAAAACATACTTTCCCCACAAAATACATTATTAATTAACAAACCATACAAACCACCTACTAGTTCTTGTTTTAAATAACATTCGATACTAAAAGCATAACCTAAATCAAAGAGCTGTTTATAAGCATAAATAAATTCTTCGCTAATCCAAGTCT
>CAJXWI010000090.1 GCA_913062735.1 uncultured Arcobacter sp. | reverse complement strand
AAAAGAAATTAGCCTGCAAATAAAAAAAGACTTGATAAATTCTAAACGTATCTTTTCATCTACTTATCAAGAGTATTTAAAAATAAAAGAAAAAAACAGTATTACAGAAGATAGATTTAATTTTATTAAATTGAATTATAAAAGCGATATGACAAAAAATATCAAATATTTAAATAAAAACTTATTGAGCATATTTGCAAGTGATGATGAGAATATAGATATCAATGAAAGTATTCGCGTATTAAAAAAAGAACTTTTAAAGCCTAATAATTTTTCACTAAAAGTTTTTGATAAAGCGCAACACTCACTGCTTAAAAATGAATATTTTGAAAATACAAAGTATGATCTATGGTTTTTATTTAAGCTAAATATATTAGGTGAGGATGCTTTTGTTGATGGTTATGAAGAATTAATAATTGATTGGATCAAAAATGAAGCGTAAAAACAAGAGGCTTAATCAGCTACTCCTAGTACTGCTCTTTTTTTCATATATGCATGCTAAAGAGCATAAATATTTAGAATATATATTACAAAGTGAAGGAAAAAAAATTGGAAAAATGACAATAGATGAAAAAGAGAATGCGTACATTACAAGGATGAAAATTGATACTTCTTCTTTCTTTTTTTCTTTTTATTATACGTACGTCGAAAAATCTTTTTATGAAAATAATGAATTAGTATCTTTTGAGATTATTCAAAATGAAGATGGAAAAATTAAAAAAGTAAAAGCCTTTAAAAAAAATAATAGCCTTGTATATTCAAATGAGACAGTATTAGATATTAAAGGAATTGATATTTCTCCTTTTAAAATTAACAAAGAGTTTTTAGCTAAAAATATAGAAAAAAAATCCTTTACAATAAAAACCTATGATGCTTTTGAAGCAAAAATACTACTAGAACATTACAGCTTACAAAATAAGAATAATAAAAATTATACTTTTGAAGTATTAAACACTAGGGGAGAAAAAGAGACTAGGATTTATAATAAAAATGCTGTTTTAGTTTATTTTGAAAATGAACTTTTTCAAGCTTCTCTTCTTAAAAAAGGAAAGTATAAATGATAAAAATAGTAGATTTTTTTTTAAAACGTACAAAACTAAACTATTCACTTTTCATTATTTTAATACTTTCAGGTATTTTTGCTTACGGCACAATAGCCAAAGATGTTTTTCCTGTTATTAAAATCGATAAAGTTATTGTAAGTGGTTTTTATACAAATATTAGTAATGATGCTTTAAATAAAATGGCTGTTATTCCTCTTGAAAATGAATTAAAGTCCTTGGAGGGAATTCAAAAAATTGAAACTTTTATTTCTCAAGGTAGCTTTACAATTGTTTTGACTTTAGATGAGTATGCAAATGAAGGCAAAATTCTAGACAAAACAAAAAATATCATAGCTAATGCTAAAGCTGATTTACCTTCAGATATGAAGGAACCAAGTGCTTATACCGCTGATTGGAAAGCTCCTTTAATCAATGTTATTTTTTCCTCAAGTATTCTTTCTAAAGATAAGCTAATTGATATTGCAGATGAAATTAAAAATAAACTCTTATTGTTAAAAAATGTTTCAGAAGTAGTGCTTTTTGAGGATACAAAAAAAGTATTTGAAGTTATTTTTGATAATAGAAAAATTGAGCTTTATAATCTTAATAAAGATATTTTGTTTGAAGAAATAAAACGCTTGTCAAATATATTTCCTATTGGACAAATTGATGATGAAAAAGAGAGTTATTTTTTATCTAATGTAAATGGAAAAAAAAGTGTTAAGGATTATTTAAATACCTTATTAAAAATTGATGATAAAACGATATATCTAAAAGATATTGCCAGAGTTGAATATAAACGTAATGAAGAGAAAGTTATTTCAAAAATCAATGGTAAAAGCAATGTGCAATTAGCCATGTATAAGAATGACAAAGCAGACGCAATAATTTTGGCAAAAGAAGTTAAGGATTATATAAATAACTTAAATCAAGAGTATGAAAATATCAATATATCTGTTGTTGAAGATAGCTCTGTTTTAATTAAAAATAGACTTAATACAATTGTATCAGGGATTTTATTTGGATTAATTTTGGTTTCTTTGGCTTTATATATTTTAATAAATAAAAGAGTTGCTTTTATCGTTGTTTTAGGGATACCTACGGCTATTTTATTTGCATTAGTATTTTTATCTTTTACAACGTATAGTATAAATATGATTACCTTGATTGGTGTTTTATTGGTATTGGGAATATTAGTTGATGATGCCATTATAATTGCTGAAAATATACAAAGGCATATTGTTTTAGGTGAAAACAAATTTAAAGCAACAAAAGATGCTTGTAAAGAAGTAATGCTTCCTGTTTTAGCTTCATCTTTAACAACTGTTTTTGCTTTTTTACCCATGATGGTATTAACAAATGAATTGGGGCAATTTTTAATATTGATTCCTGTATCTGTTATTATTCTAATTATTGCTTCTTTAATAGAAAGTTATATATTTTTGCCCATACATGCTTTGCATATATTAAAAAAAGATGATAAAGAATTAGATTGGACTAAGGCACTAAACTTATATTCAAATTTTTTACATAAAATTATTGATTATAAAAAAACCTTTCTTTTGTTGTTTATAATTATTATTCCTCTTTTAACACTATTTTTAGCAAGCACTATGAAATATAACTTACTGCCAGAATTTGACTCTAATGAAATTAATATAAATGGTAGTTTTAAAAAAAATACCAAAGTAAAAGAAACATTTGAGAAAAGTAAAATTTTTGAAGAAATATTGTTAAAGCATAAAAATGAATTGTTTATAAAAACAATTTCTTATGGAATTGGATATAAAGTTAGTGAAGATGATTTTACCTTAAAAGAATCACTTTTTAATTTTCAATTAGAACTGCATGCCAAAAAACCAGAGAACTTTATGGAAGAATATATAGCTCCTATTTTAGCATTAAACAAGGACGATAGAGAGAAAATAAGAGTATTAAGTGATGAGGATATTATTGAAAAGATAAAAAAACTCTTTCATGCTCACAAGCCTGATAACTTAAAAACGCTAACAATGTCAAAAGCAGAAACAGGAATTACCAATAATGATATAGAAATTCTATTAAGTTCTAAAGATGAAAAACTTTTAAATGAAGCAAGTGAAAAAATTGAAGAAACACTTAAAAATATGAAGGGACTTAGTGCTGTAAAGAATAATACAAAACTTGGTACAAAAGAATTAAAATTAAAACTAAACACATATGGTGAAAGTTTGGGTTTTAATGAAGAAATATTATTCAATAGCTTAAGGTCTTCTTTTTCTAAGACTGTGCAAAACAAGGGCTTAAATAAGGAAGGTATTTTTGATCTTATAAGTTATGATGAAAATAAAGACGATATAAATACCTTAATACATTATGAATTAAATATTCCAAATACAAATAAAAAAATATTTTTAAGTGAAATATGCGATTTTGAATTTAAACAAACCTTTGAGTTTATAGAAAAAATAAATCAATATGAGGTAAAAACGATAAGTGCAAATGTAAATAATAAAATAATAACAGCAACAGAAGCGCTTGATTTATTAAAGAATACCTTAGAGAAATACGAAAGACTTGGTATTAAAGTAATGCTAGAGGGAGAAGAAGAACAAAACGATAGAATGCTTAAAGAAATGAGTTTAGCTTTCATAATAGCTTTGATTTTAATCTTTTTTACCTTGTTATTGCTTTTTAATTCTTTTAGACTAAGTTTTATGATTCTAGCTTTAATCCCTTTTTCTTTTCTGGGTTCAATTATAGGACATTTACTGCTTGATTTAAATTTATCCCTAACCTCCATAATAGGTCTTCTTGGATTGGCTGGTGTTGTTGTAAACGATGCCATTGTGATGTTAGAGTTTATGAGACATTCTAGAACAGTAGAAGAGGTCATAGGAAGAGCAAAATTAAGGTTAAGGCCCATTTTAATTACTTCCATTACTACTTTTTTAGGTTTGATTTCTTTAATCTTTTTTGCAAGTGGGCAGGCAAAGGTACTGCAACCTATTGCCGTTTCTCTTGGTTTTGGGCTCTTATGGGGAACTGTTTTAACACTCGTCTTTTTGCCAACATTCTTTTCCTTGGCATTTAGAATAAAAAAGGAAAAATAATGAAAAAAATACTTTGTTTAATACTTCTTGGCATTTATTGTCCTGCTAATATTTATATGGGAAAAATACAAGCGTATAAAAAAATAGAAGTTAGATCTGAAATAAGTGGTGTTGTTGAATATGTACAAGATAAAAAGATATTTTCTAATATTCAAGATAAAGAATTAATATTAAAAATAAACGATAAAGATCAAAATATAAATATTAGATATTTAAAACAACATTTAAAAATACAAAAGAGTATTTTAGAAATAAAAAAAGACAAATATATGAAAAAGTCAAAAATTAAACAAATCAGTATTTATGATAAAAACAACGAAAAATTAGCTTTCTTTGAAAGCTTACAAGAAGTAAATACTTTAGAAAAAGAAATAGAAAAAGAAATAAGAGCTAAAAGAAAAAAACATTTTTATTTAAAAAATACCTATTTAAGTAAAATTTATTTTGAAAAAGGTTCTTATGTTTCACAAGGAGACTTGTTATATGAAAGTTATGATTTAGGAAAAGAAAAAATCGTTTTGTATCTAAGTTTTGAGGCTTTAAACAAAATAAAGGAAAAAAATATTTTAATAAATGGAGAAAAAACGCAGTATAAGGTTTTCCATATTTCTAGATTAAAAGATCAAAGAAGAGTTTCTACACATAAAGTGATTTTGTACAAAGAAAGTAATAAAAAGACAGTGTTTGGAAAAGTTGTAAAAGTTGAGTTCAAGTAATGAGAACAATAATATTTTTAATATATGTAAGCTCTGCTTGTTTTTCACAAGAAGTGCTAAGTTTCGAACAAGTAGAAATATTAAATGATAATAATAAAATCAAAGAAAAACAAGCAGATATCTTAGAGAACTCCTGGATAAACCCTGTGTTATTAGAAGCAGATTTATCAAATAATAAACAAAAAAATTCAGATACAAGAATAAAAAACAAAAAATTTTCTATTAATATTGAGCAAGATATTTATAAAAGTGGAGGTATCACTAAGACTATAGATAAAGCCAAGGTTCTTAAAAAAATGAATACATTTGAATCTATAAAAAATCGAAGAATTTTGGAATCAAATATATATGAAGCAGTATTGAATTTAAATAAAATTGATTTGCAAATAGAGAAAATTGGATATTTTATTTCTAATAAAAACATGGATATACTTAAACAAGAAAATATGTACAAAAATGGTTTATTAGAATTATTTGTTTTAGATGAAAGCATTATAGAAGTTGCAGAACATAAAAATGAAAAAGAAGATTTACGTATTGCAAAGAACCATTTTTTGCTAGAACTAAAGGCTCTATCCAATAAAAATTATAAGGATATAGTTTTAAAACAAAAAAATATTGTTTCTTTTGATATTTTTATGAATAACAATATAAATATTGAACTAGATACTTTGATGTATGAAAAAAATGCTTTAGAGCGTGATATAACTAAGTCCTTGTTTTTACCAAAAATATCAGCATATGGGGTTTATGGTTATGAGGATATGGAGAAAGAAAAAAATGATACTTTTTATTCTTATGGTTTAAAACTAAATATTCCTTTTGATTATAATAGTAAAAAAGAACGTGCAGTAAAAAATCTCTCTTTGAAGCTTGCTGGGAAAAAACTAGCAGTAAGAAAAAAAGATGAAATCCTTTTTTATAAATACATCAAAGAAGATATAAAATTAATAAATAAGAAAATAAAGAATAGTGTAACTGTATTAAGAAAATATGAGAATATTTTTTCAACAGTGAAAGAAATGCATCACTATTCTTTAAAAACAATAGAAGATGTGAATAGGATGTTGAATACTATTAATATTAATAAGTTAAAAATTAAAATTTTGCGAATAGAAAAAAAGATTATTATAAATAAAATGTATAAAAAACTAAAGCCTTTTGGTGAATAAAATACGTCTTGTAAAAATGTTTGAAATTCCGCAAATTAGGAAAAGTTTTAATTTTTCTATCTTGTTATAATTTATTTAAGTTTTAGGAGAGAAATTGAAAAATACATATAAAGAGACTATGTTTAAAGTGTTAAATGAAATTGAGAAGAATTTAGAATATGTTGAAATTGAAGATTTAATAAAAATCTCAGGATATTCATATTTCCATTTCCACCGTATTTTTTTGGGAGCTACTGGGGAGAGTATCAAAAAATATATCAAACGCCTTAGAATGCAAGAAGCTGCAATGAAACTACAATTAAAACAAGGAAGTATTACCGATATTGCAATGAATTCGGGCTTTAATACTCCTTCGTCTTTTAATAAAGCTTTTAGAAGTATGTTTTTATGTTCTCCTAGTGCTTATATTAAAGAATCGAATAGATTCATACAGGATATTAAAATGATTAAACCTATTAAAATTGAAGAAATAAATGAGTTTGAAGTATATTCTTTACGTCACCTTGGAGATTACATGAAATGTGATTCTGCTTGGGAAAAATTGATATATTTTGGTGTTACTAATAAAGTTTTAGATGATAATACAAGATGTTTTGGAATTACGTATGATGATCCAGATTTTGTAGAAATAGATAAACTAAGATACGATGCTTGTATACAAAAGAATAAAGATGTTGCTCTTAAAAATGATATTAAGATTACAAGCATTGGGGGAGGGAAGTATGCTAAATTTCTTCATAAAGGTTCTTATGAAAGTTTAGCCGCTACGTATATATCAATATATGGCTCATGGATTCAAGAAAACAATATTGAACTAAGAAATGAAGCTCCCATTGAAGAATATACTGTTTCTGATGTAAAAGATCAAGATTTAAGAACAGAAATTTGGATTGCTATTGTATAAATAATATTGGCTTTGTTTTATAAACAAAGCCATACTCAAAATTTATTGATTATCATCACTAATATCTTTATAAAATCAATAAATAATACACATTTTTTTAATGAAGTTCTTTTCCTCTGGTTTAATATATTCTTTACTTATGTATTTTGATTGAGTTTCGCTATAATATATTAAAAATAAGAATATATAATCGTATATAATTAGGACACAAATGTTATTAACAAAAAAAAGTGAGTATGCACTTCTCTCTTTAGTTTCTATTACGAAAAGTGATAAAGCGAAGAATGTCGATGTATTGTCAAAAGAACTGAACATCCCAAAATCTTTTTTAGCAAAAATAATGCAAAACTTAGCTAAAAATAAAATTGTTATTTCCCAAAGAGGGGTTAACGGGGGATTTATTTTAGCAAGAGCATACGATGAATTAACTATTTTAGAAATTACTACTGCAGCAGAAGAAAAAATACCTTCTGTTTTTGAGTGTTCTCACTCAATTAATGATTGTCCAACGGATATCGCAAGTTCATGCACAATTTGGCCACTTTTGAGTAATCTACAAGGAAAAGTAAATAACTTTTTAGAAGAATTAACGCTTAAAGATCTTACTTCATGAAGCTTTTTCACATTTCACATACGGATTTAGATGGTTATGGTTGCCATATGCTGACCCAAGAACATTTCAAAAAAGGAGCATTTTTAAATGCCAATTATGGACTAGAAGTAAAATTAGCAATTAAAAAAGTTTTAGAAGAAATTAAAAATGAAAATAATGAATCTGTACTTTTATTAATTACAGATGTTAATTTAACAGCAGGTGAAGCAAAAGATTTAGATAAAGAAGTATCTGCTTTAAATCAAGATGGCAAAAATATAGAACTTCAGCTTTTAGATCATCATGGTACAGGACAAAAAAGTGCGGATAAATATGATTGGTATTTTTTAGATACAACACGATGTGCAACCAAGATTGTATACGAATATTTACAAGATAAATTTCAAGCCTTTGATGAAAAACAAAAAGAAATATTAGATCCTTTAGTAGCTGCTATTAATGCAGTTGATATTTGGTTGGATGATGAAGTTGATAATTTTGAATTTGGAAAAGTACTTTTAACAATGATTTCAAAGGTGAGGGAAATTAACAATATACTTTTTGCCCAAGAAAATCGAGATTTTAGAATATATTTATTAAAAGAAGCTGGAAAATTAATTAATGAAAAAAATGCAGCCATTGTTTTGGATGAGCAAGTTTATTTTTTAAAGAAAAAGTATTTACAGCAGGATAATGAAAATGATACTATTGATAATTTATCATCAAAA